>JANYAB010000562.1 GCA_025355225.1 Bacteroidota bacterium | reverse complement strand
ATAAACATGCTGATAAGTAAAAAACACCAGCATAGCACTAAATACGCTGATAACAAGTAGCCGTGCGGTATTACTGAACATTAATCAATGCTGGTTATCTGTAAACTTATATCCTACCCCGCGAATAGAATGAAAATAGACCGGATTTTTAGGATCAGGTTCGAAATATTTACGGAACGTTAGTATAAAATTATCTATCGTCCGGGTAGGATATAAGTTTACAGATAACCAGCATTGATTAATGTTCAGTAATACCGCACGGCTACTTGTTATCAGCGTATTTAGTGCTATGCTGGTGTTTTTTACTTATCAGCATGTTTATCAATTGGCAGCATTTTCGCTGCTCATGGTGGTGCTCATCATTGTAGAATATTTTAAACAGGGCACTCTTGTTTTAGCGGCAAAGTATTATCATATAAAAGATTATACAAAAACCGAAGATTTGCTGAAACAGATCAAAAAACCCGAATGGCTGAATAAAAAGCGCCGTGGCTTTTATGAATACATGATGGGTGGGATATGCCTTCAGAAACATGATTTTGATGCCGCCGAACGCCATTACGAACTGGCTGCTCAATACCCGCTCCGATCGGTGAACGATCATGTTGCCTCATTGGTCCATGTTGCTAACATCAGCATCAGGCAAGGTAAATATGATAAGGCTGAAGCTTATTTGCAGTTGGCCTTAAAAGACAAAGAAAAGATAACCGCCAAAATGATGGCAGTAATTGACCTGTTGAAACAGGAACTAAAAAAAACCGTAAGGACGTAGTGCTCACGTCCATGATATGTAAGGACGTATTGCTTACGTCCCCAATAACCATAAGGACGCAATGCATTACGTCCCTAATAAAATAACCAGGTAGAGCCGCAATGCATTGCGGCTCTACAATGATGATATGAGAGATTCCTTACTAATAAAAGCAGCATTTTCAGAAAAAACAGAACGCCCCCCAGTGTGGATGATGCGGCAGGCCGGCAGGTTCATGAAAGAATACTGGGATATTAAAAATAAGTACACTTTCCTGGAAATGTGCAAGACCCCTGAGATCGCTGCTGATGTTACCATGCTGCCGGTTGATCTGCTGGGCATAGATGCTGCCATTTTATTTTCGGATATTTTGGTTACCGCCGAGGCTATGGGGGGCGACCTGAGCTTTACCCAGGGAGTAGGTCCGCGTTTTGCAAACCCTGTTCGCACCCGGGAAGCCATTGAGGGCCTGCACACCGAGGTAGTACACAAGCTACAGTATGTTGCAGACGCCATTAAAGTGGTGCAGCGGCGGCTGGATGGTAGTATACCGTTGATCGGTTTTGCAGGTGCGCCATTCACAGTTATGAGTTATTTGGTGGAAGGCGGCTCGTCAAAGGATTTTAAACTCACCAAGCTGTTGATGCATAACGAACCCGAACTAGCGCATCAGCTATTGTCAAAAATAGCTAAAGTAACAGTCGACTACCTCAACATGCAGATAGCTGCAGGAGTAAACGCTGTGCAGATATTTGACAGTTGGGCACAGGCCCTGGCATGGGATGACTATAAGGAATTTTCGCATCGTTATATTGCAGAGATCATCAGTCAGCTGAACAGGAAAGATATTCCGGTGATCTCTTTCTGCAAGGGCAGTTCGGTTTTTGCACCATTGATGGCCGAAGCTAAACCTGACGTAATATCCATCGACTGGAACGTTGACCTGCTGGACATCAAAAAGCGCTTACCACAAGGTATAGCCGTACAAGGTAACCTCGACCCGCATATTTTGTATGCTGATAAAAAAGTGATCAAAGAAAGAATTTACCGGCTGTTCGATCGGATGAAAGGGGAGAATGGGTTTATATTTAATCTGGGCCATGGTATTATGCCGGATATCCCATTTGATAATGTAAAGTACGCGGTGGATATAATAAAGGAATATTAGCCCCCCAACCCCCTAAAGGGGAGGGATATCGGCAATATATTCTTAAATTTTAACTAATTATTCCCCTTTAGGGGGGTAGGGGCATGTATCAATACGTTTTAGCTATTCACATCATTTTTGTAGTCTGCTGGATGGCGGGGCTGTTTTATATTGTGCGCCTCTTTATTTACCACACCGAGGCGCAGGAAAAACCCGAGATGGAGCGCAAAATATTAAGCGCTCAGTTCGAGATCATGGAGCGCAGGCTTTGGAATGTGATCACTGTTCCTTCCATGATCCTGACCGTCGCCGCAGGTATAACCATGTTATTTCTTGTTCCAGACTGGTTGAAACAGCCCTGGATGCAGATCAAACTGGTTTTTGTTGCCGGGCTGCTGGTTTATCATTTTATATGCCAGAGTAAAATTAAGCAGATGCGTTTTGGGCTGTTCACCTGGTCATCCACTCATTTGCGCATCTGGAACGAGGTAGCCACCATATTGCTGTTCGCTATTGTTTTTCTGGCTGTCCTTAAGAATGCTTTCAGCTGGATCTATGGCAGTGTCGGTATAGTGGTTTTTTCTGTGATTATTATGATGGGGGTGAAGGTGTACAAGCATTACAGGACGAAGAAGTGATTCCCGTTATGTCATAACGGATGATCGCTTGGAAATTGCGAACTATGTATATCGAAACAATCCTATAAGATTTCTTTGTGGTTCCTTCTCACAACGACATAAACCCTATTTATTTCTTCTCCTGCACCCCAATCAAAACGCTCGTCCTGCCTGCATTCACATCCGGATTAACGCCCACCGTCATTAAAAACTTACCGGTGAAGGTGGCATTTGCGACGCTCGATCTGTTCCCGGGGTATAAATTTATTTCGCTTACCGTATAACTTTTATTTGGATCAAGTCCTTTAAGACGGATAGGTAAATGCGTGCCTGTGCCGTAACGGGTGTTAATCAGATAATTGAACATGATAGCGCTGCCTTTGGTTGAATCCACATACATTACCGATGCCACGTCATTGTCCCATGGGCTTTGTAAACGGTACTGGTCGCCGTGCCATATCGCTTCCGAGAATTGCTTGTAGGTATTAACTGCCTGTTGACAAAAAGCCAGGTCTTCCGATTTTAATTTGCTTATCACAACATCGAAACCTAATTTGCCCATCATGGCCACATCAGTTCTGAATTTTATTGGCTGCTTGCCCCAATCGGTAACATGGTTTGAGCTTGCCAACGCAGGATAAAAATAGGAATATTCCCATTGGATAAATATCCTTTCCAAAGGCTCCGTATTATCGCTGGGCCAGTACTCGGTAAAATATTGCAATGCACCGTAATCAACACGACCGCCGCCGCCGGAGCACAGCATCATCGGCACTTTCGGGTATTTAGCCCGTAAGCGATCCAATACGCGATAAAGGCCCTTTACATAATCCGTATAGAAGTTTGATTGGTGGGTTTCGTATGCAGAATAAGCATTGTACATAATTGAGTTGCAGTCCCATTTAATATAGGCCAGTTCCGGATTTTTTGTGAACAGATTATCCGCAATCCCGTAAACAAAATCCTGAACCTTAGGATTACTTAAATCCAGCACCAATTGGTTGCGCATATAATATTCGGGCCGCTGCGGTTGCTTTACTACCCAATCAGGGTGTTTTTCGTACAATTCACTTTTGGGGTTCACCATTTCAGGCTCTATCCATATTCCGAATTTCACGCCCTCTTCACGCGCGGTTTTTGTTAAAAAGGCAATCCCATCAGGCAATTTGGTTTTGTTTACTTCCCAGTCACCCAAACCGGCATGGTCGTCATTACGGGGGTATTTATTGCCAAACCAACCATCATCCAATAAAAACAGGTCGACTCCAAGCGTTTTTGTATCCTTTAAAATAGCAGCCAGCTTGTCCTCATTAAAATTAAAATAGGTCGATTCCCAATTATTCAGCAGGGTCAGTCGCGGGCCATTTCCGTCGACAATTTTATACTTTCTGGCCCAGCTTTGCAGGTTACGGCTGGCTTCGCCTTTGCCTTTATCTGTCAGCGTATAAACAAATTTTGGTGTCGCAAATTCCACATTTGGCTTAAGGGTATATTCGGCTGCATAGTTGTTTATGCCGGCAATCAGCCTTAAGTTGTTGGATGGATCCACTTCCAGGTCGATGCGAAAGTTTCCGCTCCATTCCAGGTTGCCGTACAATACTTCGCCATTATCCTCACCGGCGGGTTTATTGAGCGATACCATAAAAACAGGAGGCTGAAACAGGTCGGCCCGTGCGCCGAGTTTCGAATCAAGGATTTTAATGCCATGAGTAAGCTGCTCTTCCTCTGGCCGCATTTCTTTTGCCCAGTCGCCGTGATAGTGTTTAAGCCAGTAACTACCGGCCTGCAGGTAGAGGTTGGCTGATGCATATTTATTTAGCACCACATCCTTTTTTTCGTGATGCTTAATAACACTCCATTGCTCGGTCACATTTTCATTGAAATAAGTTTGATAATTCAGTGTTACCTCAAAATCATAAACTGAATCTTTTAACCTGATACTTACCAGGTTCACATCGTCGTTGATTTTAGTTACGGTATGATCGACATATTTTAAGTCCAGAGATTTATTGCCATCGGCGTGAGTTACTGATATCGCAGGTTCCAGCAAGTTTGTTGTGCCCGATGAAGTATATGCCGAATTGTATTCACTCGTGGTCCGATTAATCCTGTATGTCTGGGCGATGGATGCATATTCGTTCTTATCCGATAACTTATTGCCATAATAAACGGTATTGAGGTATTTTTCAGGACTGACCTGCAGTACCATCGCATTATCCTTACTTTCAATAGGGATATAGGTATTTTGAGCCCTTGCCTGAAGTGTACTGATAACGATAATCAGAAATATTATCTTGCTGGCAATGGACTTGCTGATAGGAAGAATTTTCATTGTGGATTATAATTATTGGAGGAACTAAATGTAAGAAATAAAATTACTGCCGGTAAATTACACCGTCCTTAATCACCAGCTTCACCAGTTTTAATGCGTTCATATTTTCAACTGGGTCGCCTTCA
>JANYAB010000532.1 GCA_025355225.1 Bacteroidota bacterium | reverse complement strand
GTAATTACGGCGCTATTTTCCACCGGCATTGGCAATCTGATGATAAAACAACTGCCATGATCGGGCTCACTTTCAACACTTATTTCGCCCCCATGCATTTTTACAAATTCGCGGGTTATCGAAAGCCCTATACCACTGCCTTGGTTGATCAGTGATTCGGGAACATCATGCTGAAAAAATCTTTCAAATATTTTATCGTGTTTTTCATAAGGTATACCGATACCTGTATCGATCACCATAATTTCGATCATATCAGGATCGCCGGGCGCTGTTATTTCGCCCGCTTTATTTAGTAATACGCTTACCTGGCCATCCTTCGGTGTAAATTTGAACGCGTTCGAAAGTAGGTTGAATAATATCCTCTCTATTTTGTCATGATCGAAGCACGTCATCAAAGTTTCCATTTCGCTATCAAAAGCAAAAGCAATACCTTTTTCGGCGGCGATATCCGTAAACGAAAAAGAAATTTCTTTAATAAACTTTATAATATCCCCTGGTTTGGTATGTAGTTTCAATTCTTGTACCTCCATTTTACGGAAATCAAGCAACTGGTTTACCAGGTTTAATAAACGTTTGGCGTTTCGGCTGACCATATTTAATTGCTGTTTCTGTTCTGCATTAGCATAGCCAAGCATTTTCTCAACCGGCGCCATGATCAATGACAATGGCGTTCTGAACTCGTGGCTTACATTCGTCAAAAATTTGATTTTTAGCTGATCCAGTTCCCGCATGCGTTTAACTTCCTGTCGTTCCAATTCTATTAACTGCTTTTCTTTTTCTTCAGCAAATTGCTCCCTGATTTTTTGTATTCCACGCCGACGGATAAAAAGGAGTATGGCGGCTACAAGTACGAAATAAATAATATATGCAAGAGTGGATTTCCAAAACGGGGGCAGAATTTTAATTTTTAACGCTATAGATTCAGGCCTGCGCAAACCTTCTGCGTTGATAGCACGAACTTTAAAAACATAATCCCCACCGTCGAGGTTGGTATAGGTAGCTTTTCGGACAGCATTATTGGCATTAAGCCACTCTTTGTCGAAATTCTCCAACATATACTGGTGAGTTATTTTGTTAGGATTAATAAAATCTAACGCTGCAAACTCAATTGTGAATACGTTTTCACTGTGGTTCAGTGTTATTTCATGCGTGGCCGAGATAGCTTTCGATAATATAACATGACCATTTAGTTCTTCATTAGCTGCTATGCTTTTATTAAATAGTTGAAAATCCGTGAAAATTAATTTGGGGTTATCAATATTGGGATGAATGCTTAATGGGTCGAAAATATTAAAACCATGACCACCGCCAAATATCAATTCGCCTTTGCTGGTTTTCAGGGCCGCGTTTGCATTGAACTCCCTGCCCTGCAGGCCATCTGTTTCGTCAAAGCTTTCAAATTGAAACTTATATGTGCCATTGGCTGGTGTCAATGTTATCTTGCCCAGCCCGTTCGATGTACTTAGCCACATGGCCCCTTTATTATCTTCCAGTATATTCAAAACCTGGTTATCCGGTAGCCCGTTTCTTTTTGTTAGTGAAATGAAGCGGTTTGTTTCAGGATTCAGGACGCTCAGTCCGTCCCTTGTTGCTACCCACATCAGGCCGCGGCTGTCCTGCGTGATACTGTTTATGTTATCACCGATCAAGCTGTTAGGGTCGTTTGTCTTTTTATTATAATGTATTACACGGCGTTCATTTCTCAATATTTTATCTATGCCAAAATACCCCGCTACCCATATATTTCCCCGTTTATCTTCAAATAAAGCAGGTGTAAAGGGGCTCCTGACATCGGTTTGACCGAAAGGATGGTAAAATATATTTTTTTTTCGGTCGAAAATTTCCAGACCGCGATCAAAGGTGCCTATCCACAACCGGTTCGACGAATCTTCCAGAATACTCCATACCCTGTCATCAGCAATGCTTGTGGGTACCTTGTCATTATGTTTGTAGTGAATGAATTTTTTCCCGTCAAAATGTTCCAGCCCTCCAAAATAGGTGCCTATCCATAGTTGCAGATCATGGTCGATACATAAGCTAATAATAATATCATTACTGAGGCTGTTCGGGTTTCCGGCATCGTGTTTATACTGCTTGAATTTGTTTGTTTTTCGGTCAAAATAAATTAAACCTCCGCCATTGGTCCCGATCCATAAATTGCCGTTTTTATCTTCAACAAATTTATCAACATCTTCAAAACTGAGACTGCCAGGATCTGTAGCGAAATGCCTGTAGAGTGGAAACCTGATAATATTTTTGTGATAATAACTTACCCCTTCTTTAAAAGTGCCTGCCCACATAATGCCTGTGTTGTCTTTGTAAAGCGTCACGGTGTTCTGTCCCAATGATTTTGCATCATCTTCCCGGTTCAGTAAATAAGTAATTCTGAGGCTTTTTTTATCCAACACGTTTATCCCGCCATGATCAGTGGATATCCATATGAGGCCGTCATTGGCCTGAATAATATTAGTGATGATGTTCGATGTAAGCGGTGTCTCTGACGGTTCTTTTGTGATGTACCGAAACCGTCCCGTACGGCGGCTGTAATAATAGATGCCGGAAACCATGTTGGGATTAAACACCCAGAGATCGCCATCGCTGTCGACAGTTATTGAGTAGCTCCTGTCCTTATTATTAGCAGCTTTGTTAAAAATGTCTGTATGATACGTAATTGCATTACGTTTTACATCAAACATCTCTACTACACCGTCATTATAAGCAAGCCATATATTGCCAATTGCATCCTGGACAATGTCTGTAAGGGAATTTGAATATAATGATGGGTTGGAATTATGGTGATGATAGTAACGTGTAGTGGTCCTTTTCAGCTCATTATACCTGTAAAGCCCCGAATCCGGACACAAAAACCAGAAGTCGCCTTTCCCGTTACGGAGTATTCTGGAAACAATTGGATACCCGGGAAGTTTTAAAGGATGGACCACTGATAATACATCATTGTTAAACTGCTCCGTTTTGGGATCATAAAAACAATATCCGTCTCGGCTTGTTATCCATAACTTTTGGCCAGGCCCTTCACATATATTAGTTATATAATCATCGTTAATAGAGTTTTTATTATTGACATCATGCTTAAATACTTTAAAAGCGTAACCATCGTAGCGATTAAGCCCTGATGCCGTACCAAACCACATGAAGCCTTTGGGGTCTTTAAATATGCAATTAACCTGGTTGTGTGACAACCCGTTGCTTATATTAAGCTGCGAAAATTGGTATTGGCTGTTTTGCGCAAAATTGTCTGTACAGGTAAAAAACAATACCGAAATTACAATACAAACCTTTATACGCATTGAAATATAATTGAAACCTTGCAAATCAACAGCCCGACGTCTTGATAAGCCCGTACACTAAGATAGCATAAATTTTTGAATAAACGGGCTATTCACTTTTAATAAAATGGATATTTTCATTTGTATGCGAACCGTCAAAGAGCGAGTTGTTAAATTAAAAAATGCGCCCCGTATCTCACCCCGGGACGCATTAACAAGCCTTTAAATCAACTAAGGCATTAATCAACTATGTATTCTCATTTATTATTCATTTTATTCTAAACAGCTTCGTTCATTTTACTTTACTTTGACCACGATTGCTTTGCCTTCGTAGTTAACCGTATGATCAACACTGCCGGCAACCAAAGATCCTGAACCATGTTTACCGTCAACCATAATAACATTCAAAGTGTGCTGCTTTAACATACCAGGGAAATTGCCTTTGGTACCGGAAATGCTTAGTTCTTTCTGTTTGTCATTCCAGTTGAACGTAAAAGTGGAATACCGGCCTTTCTCATAGTTGTAATTATCATTCTCGTCTTCGTAAAATGTAAAGCGGCCATCAGCACCCGGATAGATGCGCAGTTCAATAACCTTATTGGGTTCTTGAGTCGCATATTCAACTTCGGGGCCCATTGGGATGATAGCGCCAGCCCGCACAAATAATGGCATAAGGTCTATTGGTGAAGCAGCATTAATGGATTTACCGCCCCGGACTTTTTCGCCTGTCCAGAAATCATACCATAAGTCCGATCCCGGCAAATAAACCTTTCTTTCCGTTTCACCTTTTCCGGTAACCGGGTTGACCAAAAATGCTGGGCCAAACATATACTGATCTGGTATTTTATAAACGTTGCTATCGTTTCGGAAATCAAAAGTCAGTGAGCGCATCATCGTATAATTATCCAGCGTAGTTTTTGCGGCAAGAGAATAGATATATGGTAGGAGACGATAACGCAATTTGTCGAATTTTAAAAGAGTTGCCCTGGTATCTTCATCCCAGTTTTTTGAAAATATAGCTCGTTCGCCTTTACCATGTATGCGCATGATCGGACAAAATGTGCCGAACTGGAACCAGCGGGTAAACAATTCCCTGAATTCCGGTTTCGACCAGTCAGGCACTCCCCAGTTATAATGGTATCCGCCTATATCCGATGTCCAGTAAGGAATTCCCGATGCACAGGTATTAATACCTTGCGGCACCTGGCTTTTTAACGATTCGAACGAGCAGGAAATATCCGACGACCAAAGCACTGTGGCATTTCGCTGCTCACCCGCAAAGGACTGCCTAAGTAAAAAAAACGCCCTCTTTTCTGGAATATCCCGGCGCCAGCCTTGGTAAATGCCGGTAGAGTGTGGTAACGAATACGTATTAAAATAATCAATACCCTTACCGGTCCAAAAGTCGGCTTTCCGGCGTTCGTCCAACAATAGTCCGTTGTCCGGCTCGCATTGATCAACCCACCAGGCATCCCAGCCGTATCTTTTTACCAGGCTGTCTCGCGCCATGTCCCAATATAATTCACGGGCCTTTGGATTGTGGGCATCATAATAGCTATCAAAGGTGTGGGTCACAATGTTGTCCCAGGTAATGCTGGTTAACCCGCCCATTTTTTTTAACGTATCAAAATCTCTTGTTCCTTTGCCAAATACTGGCCAGATGGATATCATCCCGCGAATATTTGCTTTGTGCAATTCACCAAGTAATTTTTGGGGATTGGGATATCGGGTGGGGTTCATTATATGAACCCCGATAGGAAATGGGTCCCAATAGTACCAGTCTTGTACAATAACATCTACTGGAATATGATTATTGCGATAATTATCCTTGACCGATAAAATTTCGTCCTGGCTGGTATACTTGTCTTGTGACTGGAACAATCCAAATGCCC
>JANYAB010000528.1 GCA_025355225.1 Bacteroidota bacterium | reverse complement strand
TTAATTAGAGTAATTGCGAGGGTATCAGGCACATAATATTTTAATCATTTGATAAGATTATAATAAACCTTAACCAAGTAAAGGTTACGATTAATTAACTAATATGCAACCCGTGTTTTAACGGTATTTTTGACCATTTATCTAAAAAGCATTTTTTGTTCTTTTTAAATATAAACATGATCTTAATCAGGTTTATATTTAAATTTGTTAGCCTCTTCACTTAGGTTATGTTAAACAGACAAGGCTGTATATTAATAGCCAATATATTTTTGGATTCTCTAAATGGGCGATAACTGACTGGGTAACCGTCGAATCTCAATGATTAATTGGTTTAATCTTAGAAGAGAATAT
This sequence comes from Bacteroidota bacterium, assembly GCA_025355225.1. Classification (GTDB taxonomy): domain Bacteria; phylum Bacteroidota; class Bacteroidia; order Sphingobacteriales; family Sphingobacteriaceae; genus Mucilaginibacter. The sequence goes on along the minus strand of JANYAB010000528.1, from coordinate 7,998 downwards.
TGAAGGCAAGGCTAATATTTACTTGTAAATCCCAGCGTTTTTAACCCGTTATGTATTTCGGGGCAACTCATAAATAATTTCCATATTAACCCTGTGCGATAGTTTTCTATCATTACAACTATGGGGCCCTGGTCTATGGCCAAATGTGTTTTTGCGTACCAGTTGTGAGTCTCACTAAAGCCATCCGCAAATCCATATTTGCCCCATATCTTATCACCAAGGTCATAATAAAAATGTTTTAATGCCTGCATCGAATATTCCGGGGTATAGGGGAATGATGATAAGGCCGCAGTAGGCTGTATTACTCCCCGGTCATCTTCCGGGCAATGAGCTACATAGCCTTTGTAACTGTCGCCGGCAGTCAACCCCCAGCTGTTTTCTCCATACCCTTTAAACTTTTTTGGATTTTCAATGCAATAGGCCCTGTTAATCAAAGTATGATTTTTGGTTTGCTGGGCGTAATCAATTCCTTTATCATCTTTTAATCCGTTAGGATCAATACCCATATAAGTATATTGCTCAAAAAACAACGGGCCCCCTTTATCATAATTTCCTAAAGGTAAATTGTAGCCATAATAAGTTTTCCCGTTGTTCCAGCCGGAACCCTTTACCCAGGAATTTTCATATAATTCCTTTGATATTGGATGTGATTGAGAAGAAGCAGCGACAATATAGGTGATCAGCGCTTCATCATAACCAAACACAGGAAAATTCATATCGAAATCGTTATCCGGGCTCCAATGCCAATACAGCAATTTATTATCTCCCTTACTATGCCAGTTCCAATCGGCTGCACTCCACATTTGGTTTACCCTGTTGCGGAAATATTTTTCCAATGGGGTGTTATTGTTAAAGTATTGGCGGGCAGTAAGTAAGCCCATAAAAAGATAAGAAGTTTCCACGATATCGGCGCCATCATCCAGTCTTCCAAATGGGATAGTTTTACCGGTGGCGCCATTCATGAAATGGGGATAGATGCCGTGATAACAATCGGCTTTAATTAAAAAATCAACGATTTTAATTAACCGTTTTAAAGCAGTATCCCTGCCTATCCACCCCCGATTAACTGCAACAATAGTTGACAGTATCCCAAAACCACTTCCACCTATCGCGCACGCTTCGGAACCAAATGTTCCCTTGCTGAAATTAGGTTCATCATCAGCTTCGTTGATGTAATCCCAATAGTATTCGGCCTTTACTGTATTGTCCCTTTCTCTTGCCAATCCACTAACCGGATGCGCATAATCCCAGAAATACCGAAAGGTTTGTTTTTGGACAATATCAAGTAAAACAGAATCAGCAATGTTTCTGATAATGCCAACAGGAGCAATCTCGTTTTTATTGATGTGCGTGTTTTTTGGGGTTGATCGTTGCGCAAATGAGTTATAGCCGAAGAAATAGAACAGGGAAAATAGGAATAAACCACGAAGCATAGTAGAATAGATTTATATGTTAAAGGTAGAGCTTTATCCGGACATCGATGTTAAAATTTAATAGATCGTTTATAGGGAATATGCACCCGGCCATCGAATTTTTCGGTTTGTCGTTCCAAAAAGTTTCAAATTATAACGCAAAAACAATAATTTCAAATTTCATTTATTTCTTTGAAGCTTATATATTTGATGTTTGCGCCTAATTGTTGATTTCCTGTTCACCTCATGAAGAAAAAAGTTTTGATCATTGAAAATGATCATGATATCAGGGATATTATATCGTTTGTTCTGCAAGAGGGTGGATTTGAAACCATTAGCATACCTGAACCTAAAAGCCACGAGCATCTTCTGCAGTATGAACCGAATGTTATAATTATTGATGAATTTATAAATAAAAACCCCGGGCACCGGTTGTGCCTGCAACTCAAGCAAGCCGAACAGTTGAAGGGCGTTCCGGTAATTGTAATATCCACAGCAAACGATATCGAACTTATTGTCAAAGAGTGTAAGGCAAATGACTTCATCAAAAAACCATTTGACATCAATGAGATCGTAGCCAAAGTAATACGCATTTTAGAAAACAATCCGTTAGAAATTTAATTGCCCACAGAACTTTGAATAGCGAAGGTGCTGTTATATCATGTAAAATTAGAGGCATGGTTAACGGAGCGTTTTATCGTCAGATTTGACGTAATAAATCCTCGTTTTTTTATCGGTTCATAATTAAGTCTTATCGGCTCTTATTGGCTCAAATCTGCTGTGATTTTTGCATATAATGGTAATCCGTTTTTCTTAAATAAGATATCCTTCCGGTTCGCAAACGCCCATTCAAGTAAAAATCATATTTCATTAAAAAGTATTACTGAAAATAACATTATCATTTTATAATTTAGTACTCACATTTGCCAGTACATCAGATAGAGAAAATTATGCCCGGCAAAGACATTATCGATATGTCGACCTATACCAATACATTGGTCGCAACACATGAATAGAAGATATTCAACTGTTGATTTAGATAATTTTAATATCTTATAGCTTTTATCAATATATGGCCTCGAAAAACTCTCCAAACGAACCCGAAAATGAAGGAACAATCCTCGACGCAACGCGCCGGGATTTCCTGAAGCAATCGACACTGTTAACAGCAATTGCTTTAACCCCAGCCCCTTTGGTAAGGGCGGCCGAAAACGGATGGGATGAAAAAATAGCAGAAGCTTATGAGAAGGTCCCGTTAAATATTGAAGTGAATGGCGTAAAACACCAAATGGCGGTAGAGCCAAGGGTGACCTTGCTTGATCTGCTGCGCGAGCAGCTGGATCTTACCGGCACAAAAAAAGGATGTGACTACGGCCAATGCGGCGCATGTACCGTGCATGTTGACGGGCACCGCGTTATTTCCTGCCTAACGCTTGGGGTGATGGTAAATGGGAAAAAAATAACCACCATAGAAGGTTTGGCCAATGGCGACAAACTGCATCCTATGCAGGAAGCATTCTTAAATCATGATGGTTTTCAATGCGGCTATTGTACGCCCGGACAGATCATGTCAGCCGTGGCCTGTATCCGGGAGGGCCATGCCAATTCCGAAACAGAGATCAGGGAATATATGAGCGGCAACATTTGTCGTTGCGGGGCATATCCTAATATCGTTAATGCCATACAGGACGTAAAGAATGGAGGACAGACAGTATGAAACAGTTTCAATATGTACGTCCGTTAACGCAGCAAAACGTACTGGACGCAATTAACAAACCCGGCACAAAGATCATAGCAGGCGGCACCAACCTGGTCGACCTGATGAAACGTGGTGTTACCGCTCCCGATAAACTGGTTGATATTAATCATCTCCCGCTAAAAGGCATCACCGCAACAAAAACAGGTTTGCACATTGGCGCACTGGCATTAAATAGCGTAGTATCTGAAAATAACCTGGTTATTGAAAAACAGCCGTTACTTTCAATGGCATTAAAAGCGGGCGCTTCGCCGCAACTGCGGAACATGGCAACCGTTGGCGGCAATATGCTGCAGCGTACCCGTTGCACTTACTTTTATGATCTCACAATGCCATGCAACAAGCGCAACCCCGGTTCGGGTTGTGGTGCCATGGAAGGCTATAACCGAATGCATGCGATATTTGGGGCAAGCCCGCAATGTATTGCGGTGCATCCAAGCGATATGTGCGTGGGATTGGCCGCATTGGATGCAGTAGTAATAATAGCGGGGCGCAAAGGTGAAAGGCGAATTCCTTTTACAGAATTTCACAGGTTGCCCGGAGATCACCCCGAAATGGATAACCACCTTGCCAAAGATGAGTTGATCGTTGGCATAGAAATACCTGACAACAATTTCGCTAAAAACAGTTATTATTTAAAAGTGCGCGACAGGCAGTCTTATGCCTTCGCACTGGTTTCTGTTGCTGCTGCGTTGGATATCGACAATGGCACTATTCGTAAGGCACACCTGGCGATGGGTGGCGTGGCACACAAACCCTGGCGTTTGTTTGATGCTGAAAAAGCACTCGTCGGCAAGCCTGTATCGGTAGACAGCTTCAACCAGGCAGCACAAATAGCCATAACGGGGGCCAAGGCTTATGAATATAACGCTTTTAAATTGAAACTCGCCCCTGCAACTATTACAGAAGCATTGAAACACGCATCAGGCTTAGTTTAACAAGCTATGAAAGAGGTTGCATCAAATCAGGAAGGAATTAAGCGGGTAGACGGCCACTTAAAAGTGACCGGGGCTATCCGCTATTCTGCTGAATATCATTTTTCCGGGTTGGTTTATGGGGCATTGGTAAGCAGCACCATTGCTAAAGGAACTATGACCGCTATTGACAGCAAAGCCGCCGAAAGAGCGCCTGGCGTGCTGGCTGTGATCTCGCATATAAATGCGCCCGAAGTTCCCGGCTACAAGGACGGGAAGGGGCAGCCCGGTAGCCCATTTTTAAACAATCAAATATTATATAACGGGCAGCCGGTTGTGCTGGTTATTGCTAATACGCTGGAGCGGGCAAAATATGCGGCGTCATTAATAAAAATAACCTATAAAGAGGAACCGCACCAAACCAATTTAGACAACAATCTGCAAAATGCGGTTAAGATGGGGGAGGGTTATTTGCGCGGCGAAGCCGATGCTTACCAATCTGCTCCGGTTAAAATAGAGGTCGAATACCGGACACCGATCCACGTACATAACGCGATGGAGCCCTTTGCTGTTACATCTGTTTGGGATGGAGATAAAGTAACGGTTTATACCAAATCGCAATACATTAAGGGGATGCAGCAGGATATTATGAGGCTGTTTAACCTTCCCGAGCAGAATGTACAGGTTTATTCAAAGGTGATAGGTGGAGCTTTTGGCAGCGGCTCGCCGCTTTGGCCCTATGCGAAGGCCGCTTTAATAGGCGCTAAAATGATAGGTAAGCCGCTTAAGGTGGTGATAGACCGCGAACAGATGTTCACTATGGTGGGATACCGTTCGCCGGCTGTTCAAAAAATAGGAATGGGCGCCTCGGCTGACGGCAAACTGATAGGCATTACCCACGACGCAACAGGCGAAACAGCAACCTATCAGCGATTTACTGAGGGAATAACTGACACCACCTGCTTTTTATACGATTGCCCGAATATAAACACCGGGTACAAGCTGGCGAAACTCGATCTGAGTGTCCCTACTTATACCCGCGGGCCTGGCGAAACTACGGGTGTTTATGCCCTAGAATCGGCCATGGACGAACTGGCTCATGCACTGCACATGGACCCTTTGGCGTTCAGGTTAAAAAATTATGCTGAGACGAACCTGCAGCAAAATCTCCCGTATTCCAGTAAATACCTCAGGGAATGTTATGAACAAGGCGCTGCGCAATTCGGTTGGGACAAGCGCAAGCCCGAACCGCGTTCTATAGAGAAGGATGGTTGGCTGGTGGGTTACGGTCTTAGTACCGGAGCTTACTGGGCAGGCCGTGCACCGTCAACAGCTAAAGCAAAATTAAGCACCGACGGGACATTACTTATCCAAACCGCGACGAGCGATATGGGCCCGGGTACAGCGACGATGATGACCAAAATTGCATCGGAAATTATTAATATACCTGTTGAAAATATCCGGGTTGAGTTGGGCAGTTCCGCTTTGCCACATGCTGCGGGAGAATATGGTTCGATGACTACTTCATCGGTTGGATCATCTGTCTATGACGCATGTACCGAACTAAAAACGAAGTTCAACCAGCTAGCCGGAAGCAATGCCGATAATCCCGACTATGTAAAAATATTGCAGGATCATAAGCTGCCTTACCTCGAGATCACTAAGCAATCCAATCCGGACGGTCATGGAGGTAAATATTCATCGTACGCTTTTAATGTCAATTTTGTCGAGGTACATGTTCATCAGGCAACAGGAATGATTAAAATAGCAAGAGTGGTTGCAGCTGTTGACGGCGGCAAAATCCTCAACCCAATCACCGCCAGGAGCCAGATCATTGGTGGGGTGGTATGGGGCATAGGTATGGCGCTGATGGAGGAAGGTGTTATCGATCACCGCTATGGGAGATATGTAAATAGTAGTCTAGGCGACTACCACATAGCTACAAATGCCGATGTGCCTCAAATTGAAGTAATATTTATCGACAAAAAAGATCCGGTTACCAATCCAATGGGTTCAAAAGGGATCGGGGAGGTAGGCATTGTAGGTGTCGCAGCAGCTGTGGCCAATGCGGTGTTTAATGCCACAGGAGTACGTGTGAGGGATTTGCCTATTACACCCGATAAGCTAATATAGGGTGGTTCATTGTTGATGGTTGATAGTTCATAGGATTTGGAATTTATGCTTTAGAATTTATCATTTAGGGTTTAGAATTTATATATGCATGGATAGCAAAACATTAAATAAACCATCTTCCTCTAATGGACTGAATCGTATTGACGGACGCTTAAAAGTTACCGGCGGCGCAAAGTATTCGGCAGAATTTAATGTTAAAGACTTAACCTATGGCGTGTTGGTTGGCAGTACGATCACCAAGGGTACGATAAGATCAATTGACAGTAAAAGAGCCGAATGGGCACCGGGCGTGTTGGCGGTGATCACTTATTTGAATTGCCCTAAAGTACCGGGATATCAAGTTGACCCCGCCAAACCTAATCCCGCCAAAGGCCCTTTAAAGATATTCTTTGATGATAAGATACTATTCAATGGTCAGCCTATTGCATTGGTAGTTGCCAATACTTTTGAACGTGCCGTATATGCCGCCTCATTAGTAAGTGCACAATATACGGTTGAAAAGCACCATACTAAATTAACAGACAATCTAAGCAGCGCCTTTTCACCGGCGGACGACAACGAATATAAACGCGGCACACCCGATGCCTGGAAATCGGCCCCGGTTAAGCTTGAACAGGAATACCTGTTACCCAGCGAGGTACACAACCCAATGGAACCGCATGCTATTATTGCCCGGTGGGATGCTGATGATAAAATAACTGTTTGGGATAAAACGCAGGGCGTTAAAGATACCCAGAATAGTATCGCCCAAACCTTCAAAATACCTGTTGAGAATGTACAGGTGAACTCAAAATTTGTGGGCGGGGCTTTTGGCAACGCTTTACAGGTTTGGCCGCACGAGTTTGCCGCGATCATTGGTGCAAAAGTAGTAAAGCGGCCTGTTAAGCTGCTTTTAAGCCGGACTGATATGTTTACTTCTGTGGGCTATCGCCCGCACACCTGGCAAAAGATCGGCATTGGCGCCACAACGGATGGGAAATTGGTAGGTATCAGCCACAGCGCAGCTGGACAAACTTCGGCTTATGAAGATTTTGCTGAAGGTCCCGCTGATGTGAGCAGGCAATTGTATGCCTGTCCAAATGTAAGTACCAGCAATAAAATTGTTTCGCTCAATGTTGGCTCACCGGTATGGATGCGCGGACCCGGACCTGCAACGGGAACCTTTGCCCTTGAATCGGTGCTGGACGAACTTTCTTATGCACTTAACATTGATCCGATAGCGCTTCGCATGATTAACTATGCCGAAACCGACCCGGAGAGCGGAAAACCGTTTTCTAGCAAGTTTTTGAATGAAGCCTATAAACTTGGGGCAGACAATATTGGTTGGGGTAGCCGCAGCCCAAAGCCAGGTTCTGTCACCAAAGATGGCTGGCTGGTAGGTTACGGAATGTCAGGAGGAGTTTTTGGAGCCGACCGGGAACCGGCAACTGTAAAAGCAACCATGATGGCCGATGGTATGCTGGTGTTACAAACCGCTGTCAGCGACATAGGGCCGGGAACCGGGACTGCGATGGTAACTATTGCGTCGGAAACGATGGGTATCCCTACTGATAAGATCAGGTTTGATATGGGCGACTCGTCTTTACCACCATCCCCGCAACAGGGAGGTTCAACAATTACTTCCAGTGTAGGTTCGGCAGTGTATATGGCTTGTAATGATCTGAAAGAAAAATTTAAGCAATTGAACGGAGGAAATGGAAATCAGGCCGACTATGTTCAAATATTGAAACAGCATAATTTATCAAAACTGGAAGTTACCACTGCCTCAAAAGCCGGGACCGAA
>JANYAB010000514.1 GCA_025355225.1 Bacteroidota bacterium | reverse complement strand
ATCACTGTTGTCCGATAAAAGATAAAAATAAGAAAAAAAACAGGGGCCGGGGCCCCTGCATAGTTTAACTTTGAAGTTACCACACCTAAAAGCAGACTATGCCCAAAAGTACATTTTTTACCGGACAGCCGATATTCAATCAGCTACTTTCTTATATCCCGCGTACTAAAGTTGATCAGTTAACCGGTAAGCACAATTCTGACCGTTATTGCAAGAAATTTAAAGCATATGACCACCTGGTGACTATGCTTTTTTGTTGTTTTCATCATTGCACGTCGCTTCGGGAGCTGATAACCGGTATCCAGGTAAACGCGCATCGGTTAAACCACCTGGGAATGGTTCATACGCCACGTCGAAGTACGCTGGCAGATGCCAATGAACGGCGTTCCGCTGATTTCTTCGAAGATTTATACCACGAATTATTCCGCTATCATTTTGGTGTTTTACCGGACAGCCTGCCTGGGTGTAAGCTCGCCGATAAACTATTTATTGTTGATTCAACGACAATAACATTGTTTTCCGAGGTTTTTAAGGCTTGTGGCAATGCCAATGCCAATGGGAAAAAGAAAGGTGGAATTAAAGCCCACGTTTTGATCAGGGCTAAGGACAATGTTCCTTGTTTTGTTCATCTTACCAGCGCCTCAACAAACGATAAAACAGTAATGCCGCAGTTAGATCTACCTAAAGGTTCTATCCTGGTCATGGATAAGGGCTACAATAGCTATCTACCCATGGCTGAATGGACCAAAAAAGGGGTTACCTGGGTAACCCGGTTAAATAAAAGGGCGAGATGGGAATGTATGGAAGAAATACCCGTGAGTGAAAAGATGGCAGATCATGGGGTAAAAAGTGATAAAAAGATACTGTTAGGTAATCCAGATAAAGCAAATAAAGTTCCCCTGCAAGAGGCTCGGCTGGTTACCTACTTCGATAAAGAAACAGGTAAGGAATTCGAATTCCTTACCAATAACCAAGACTTCGCCGCCTTAACAATAGCCGGTATTTATAAAAGAAGATGGCAGATCGAACTACTTTTTAGACGGATCAAGCAAAATTTCCAACTCAGCAATTTCCTGGGAGACAATCAAAACGCCATCAAAATACAACTTTGGTGTACGCTAATCGCAGATTTGCTGGTCAAAGTAGTAAAAGATAAAGCCGATAAGCTAAAGAAATGCAAGTGGTCGTTCGCTAATGTTGCAAGCCTTATCAGGCAACACCTTGGAACGTACATTGATCTGATCAAATTTCTGGTAAACCCTGAAAACGCTATTATTGGCTATAACACAGAAGTCAGCGACTACCAACTCTCGCTTTTTAAAACTTGACCCAGGGGCTTTGTTTTTTAAACCCGTTTGGAATACCCCTGCATTAAATGGAAACGCCATTTTATTTCTATTTCTTATTTTTACCGGACAACAGTGAGTATAATATCATGAATACTTCAAAAGTATGGTATGTAACAGGGGCCTCCCAGGGATTGGGGTTGACCCTCATAAAAAAACTGCTTGATAACGGCTACCGTGTTGCCGCAACTTCACGTGATGCCCGCACATTGGGCCAGGCGGTTGGATTGATAGACAAGGACCGTTTTCTTCCATTGGCGGTCGATTTGAATAACCCGGATTGTATTGATGAATCCATACAGCAAACGCTGGCAGCATTCGGGCGGATCGATGTAGTTGTTAACAACGCAGGCTACGGGATGGCCGGAACAGTGGAAGAGATAGCTGAACAGGATATCCGGAACATTTTTAATGTTAACGTACTCGCAACCATAGATGTGGTAAAGAAAGTCCTGCCGGTAATGCGCAGTCAGCGGTCGGGCTATATTATAAATATCGGTTCGGTGGCCGGTTTTGTGGGTGCTCCCGGATGGTCAGTTTATTCGGCCACCAAAGCTGCGGTTGCTGCTTTTTCTGAAGTGATCGCATTGGATGTAAAAGAATTTGGAATCAAAGTTACTGTAGTTGAACCATCGGGTTTCCGGACAGGCTTTTTGACCAGGGACTCACTTGCGCTAACCCCTCCAAAAATCGAGGGCTATGAAGCGGTAAAAAATACACAGGACCGTTACCTGTCCGCGAACGGACAGCAGCCCGGCGATCCGGATCGTGCAGCAGAAATATTTATGGAATTAGCAGAAAGTCCAGAGCCGCCGATGCATCTTTTTCTTGGGAAAGACGCTTATAACAGGGCTTCCGGAAAATTGGTCGCCATGTCTGCAGAATTGGAGCGGTGGAAATCAATAACTACCGGGGCAGATTTTAAATAAAGACTGAAGGTTTGTTATTTTATACTTATTTAGTATTAACTTTATTAGTACCGATAATATCCACTATCGACTAATACTAAATGTATTTAATGGATCAACTGCAAAAAAACAGAACGATCGTTATAATCAGTCTCGTCACCATAACGGCGGGTATCATTGTACTATCAGGTTGGATACTAAATGCACCGGCTCTTAGGGGCATTGTAGCGGGTATGCAACCCATACAATTTAATACTGCGCTATGCTTTGTTTCATTAGGTAGTGCTTTGTTGCTAACGCAATTTCAGACCCGCAAATACACCCCTCTTTTTTTTGGGTTGTCATTGTTGGTAACCCTTATTGGGTTTGTTGCCTTATTACAGAACATCTTCAATTTTAATATCTGGCCCGACCAACTATTTGTAACCGACAGAGGGACCATATCCAAAACATACCTTTATCCGGGTCGGATGGCTGTTAATACTGCATTGGGTTTTTTTGTTACAGGATTGGGGCTTTTAATGGTTGCTGCCAAAATACGGTTATTTGATGTGCTTGCCCAATACATGTTTCACCTGGTTACTGTCCTTAGTTCAGTCGCTTTAATAGGATACTTATATGGGGCATCGTTATTTTATTCGTTTTTTTATGTAAGTTCAATGGCGATCCAAACTGCTTTGATCTTTTTTATTTTATCTATTGCAGCCTCTTTGTTAAATCCTTCAATTGGCATTACCAGGATGTTTACAGGGCATGAGATAGGTAACAAAATTGGGAAAAGGCTTTTTATCCTAATGTTGATACCTATCCTTTTATTTGGGTCATTGCGGGTTCAAACTCAGCATTTCGGACTGTTTTCATTAGAAATAGGAATTTCACTTCTTGCCGTTTCGGTTTTACTGGTTAGCCTATTGCTAATATGGAACACTGCAATCAGGCTAAATAAGATTGACGCGCAACGATCTCAAGCCGAAGGAGAAATTAAATTGATGAATACTAATCTGGAGAAAAGTGTAGAAGAATGGACAACTGAATTCAGGAAGAGCGAAGAGAAATACCATTCTCTTATAGAGCATGCATCAGATGCAATTTATGTAGTAGATTTCAACGGCAACTTTACTGATGCGAATGCCAGTATGTGCAAAATGACAGGCTACACCAAGGAAGAATTGCTTCAATTAAATGTGGAGGATATAGTTGACCCTGAGGAATTGAAAATTGATCCGCTAAAACATGGCCCCCGCGAACCCCATGAATACATAATACGTGAAAGACGGCTTTTGCGGAAAGACAGATCAATTTTTGACGCAGAGGTTAATGTTAAGATGTTTCAGGGCGACAGCATACTTGTTATTGCGCGTGATATTACCGACCGTAAGAGAATGGAAACCGAACTTAAAGAAGCAGAACAAAAATTCCGCACCATAGCCGAAAAGTCAATGGTGGGGATATACATTTTTCAGGAAGGGAAATTTATTTATGTAAACCCACGATTCGCCGAAGTGTTTGGATACGAGCCGGAGGAATTGATAGGTACGTATCCACTCGATATTATCATACATGAAAGCTATCGTGATATTGTAAGGGAAAACGTCAGAAAACGGATGGAAGAGGAAGTGGCAAGTATACATTACGAGTCAATGGGTAAAAAAAAGGATGGAAGTACCAATTGGGTTGAGTTTTATGGAAATAGGGTGCTAATTGGCAACGCCCCGACTATTATCGGCACAATGCTGGATATCACTGAGCGTAAAGAAGCTGAGGATGAGTTGAGATCATCAGAACTTAAATATAAGTTGCTTTTTGAAAGTAACCCATCTCCCTTATGGATGATAGCGAAGGATGACCTCTCTATAATTGCCGTTAATAATGCAGCAGCGGAACTTTATGGGTATACCAAAGAAGAACTTTTGAGCAGTACAGCTAAAATTTTCAGACCAAAGGAGGACCTGGACGCACAGTTAGAAGGTTATCGCAAAAATGTGAACAGCTCACCTGATATTGGGGTTGTAAAACATTTAAAAAAGGATGGCACGGTGATGTATATCCAGATAATTGCACAGGATATCACATTTGATGGAAGGTCGGTAAGACTTTCATTAACAAATGACATTACTGAAAAACTTAAAGCCGAAGAGTCGCTTCAGAAATCTGAGGCTAACCTGCAAACGATCTTAAAAACAACTGATACTGCTTACGGTTTGTTTGATCTGGACCTAAAAGTGCTTGCATTTAACCAAAAGGCTGTAGAATTTATTAAGGAGCAATACCATCACGTGACTCAAAAGGGCGACCGCATTGAAGACTTTTTCCCCACTGAAAGGTTCCCGCAGTTTCTTGATTTTACAAAAGAAGTATTGAAAGGAAACAATATCAGATACGAAATTGATTATCCAGGTGCAAACGGATCTGTATCCTGGTATGATGT
>JANYAB010000494.1 GCA_025355225.1 Bacteroidota bacterium | reverse complement strand
TCATCATCATCATCTTCATCTTCTTCTTCTTCAGCATCATCATCATCTTCTTCGTCGTCTTCTTCTTCGTCTTCTTCTTCGTCATCGTCTTCTGGCAATGGTCGAACTGGTTCTATTGTAACTTTACCCTCAGGATATTGCAGGGCGCTGATAACGCGCTGAAAAAGAAAATGGCCGACATCGCCTTAAATGCTGCGCGGTCAAGAGGGGCAACCTATACCGATGTACGCATTGGCCGTTACCTTAATCAATTTGTGGTAACCCGAGAAAACAAGGTTGAAAATATTGTCGATACCGAATCCTATGGCATGGGCATCCGGGTAATTGCCAATGGTTGCTGGGGTTTTGCCGCTACCGACAGGCTCGACACGGACAGTATTGCCAAAGCCGCTGAAGCTGCGGTAATAATTGCAAAGGAAAATGCCCGCATACAATCGGATCCGGTACAGTTGGTGCCACAAAAAGGTTACGGCGAGGTGAGCTGGAAAACACCAATTGAAAAGAATGCTTTTGACGTACCGATAAAGGATAAAACAGATCTGTTGTTATCCGTAAATGATGCTGCTCTTAAAGGCGGCGCCAACTACGTGAACTCTATCATTTTCCTGGTGAACGAGCAAAAATATTTTGCATCAACTGATGGTTCTTATATCGACCAGGATATTCATCGGATATGGCCCTTATTCGCTGTAACAAAAATTGATGCTAAAACCGGGAAATTTGAAACGCGGCAGTCCTTAAGCGCACCGCGGGGTATGGGTTATGAATACCTGATACCACGCGAAAGCGATAAGATAAAGAGTGTTACCACGCTATACCGCGACCGCTATGATATGCTGGAAGATGCCAAATCAGCAGCGGCGCAAGCTGCTGAAAAGCTGAAAGCCAAATCTGTTGAGGCCGGGAAATACGATCTGGTGCTTGACCCAAGCCATTTGTGGCTTACTATACATGAATCTGTAGGACACCCTTCAGAACTTGACCGGGTATTGGGCTACGAGGCCAATTTTGCCGGCACAAGCTTCCTGACATTGGATAAGTGGAAATCGGGCAATTTTAATTTCGGCAGCAAGAATGTCAACATAGTGGCAGATAAGATACAGCCCGGTTCACTTGGCGCGGTTGGCTACGATGATGAAGGCGTTGAGGCTAAAAGATGGGATATTATAAAAGATGGCATATTGGTAAACTACCAGGCCATTCGCGATCAGGCGCATATTATCGGCCTGAAAGAATCGCAGGGATGCTGCTTTGCTGATAGCTGGAGCGATGTACAGTTCCAGCGGATGCCAAATATTTCGCTACAGCCGGGGAAGGCAGCCCTGTCGCCAACCGATTTAATCAAAAATGTAGAAAAAGGTATTTACATCGTTGGCGACAGTTCATTCTCTATAGACCAGCAACGCTATAATTTCCAGTTCAGCGGCCAGCTTTACTATGAAATTAAAAACGGAGAAATTGTTGGTATGCTGAACGATGTAGCTTATCAGTCCAACACCCAGGAGTTTTGGAACTCTTGCGTTGCTATATGCGACAAGAATGATTACCGTCTCGGTGGATCATTCTTTGATGGCAAAGGGCAACCTGAACAGGTGAGCGCGGTATCGCATGGTTCATCAACATCGAGATTCAATGGCGTTAACGTAATTAATACAGCAAGAAAAATCTAAAAAATATTATGGCTATTTTAAGCGAAGATAATTGTCGCGCATTAATGAAAAGAGCGCTGAGCTATTCAAAAGCCGACGAGTGTGAAATAAGCATGAACGGATCCGATGCAGGTAATATACGGTATGCGCGAAACTCAGTTTCAACCAGCGGTTCCATCAGCCAAACCAGCATGGTGATCTCATCCGCCTTTGGCAAAAAACTGGGGATCGTTACCACAAATGAATACGATGACGCCTCGATTGAAAAAGCGGTGCGCCTATCAGAGGAGCTGGCTAAGTTTGCTCCTGAAAATCCGGAATATGTATCCTTTCTGGGTCCGCAAACCTATAGCCCGCAATCCAAAACCTTTTACCAGGATACTGCAGATGTCACGCCAAAATTACGTACCGACAAGGTTGGTGAAACCTTACAGATTGCTAAGGAAAATAAGCTGACAGCAGCTGGATATTTGCAAAATAGCGCGGGGTTTGCATCAATGATGAACTCGCATGGGTTATTTGCATATAATACATCAACAGATGCCAGTTTTTCAATCACACTCCGCACCGAGGACAGCCTGGGTTCGGGATATTCTACTAAGGATTATAACGATGTGAGTAAACTGGATACCTTGGCATTTACCAAAATAGCTGCTCAAAAGGCAAATGCTTCAAGGGGTGCAAAAGCTATTGAACCGGGGAAATACACCGTTATTTTAGAACCGGCAGCAGGCATCGTATTGTTAGAGCAGTTATATGGAGGACTTGATGCCCGCAGTGCTGACGAGGGCCGCAGCTTTTTAAGCAAACCCGGCGGCAAAACTAAATTAGGGGAAAAACTCGTAGACGAAAGAGTGAACATTTATTCCGATCCGTCGAACCCTGAACTGCCAACCAATAGCTGGGCAGGGGATGGGCGTCCACAGGAAAAGATAAGCTGGATAGAAAAAGGCGTGCTTAAAAACCTGCAATATTCCCGGTATTGGGCACAGAAGCAAGGGGTAAAGGCTGTGCCTAATCCGGATGGTGTTATTATGGATGGGACAAACGCTTCGTTAGAAGACCTGATAAAGGGAACAGAAAAAGGCATATTGGTGACCCGCCTATGGTATATCAGGCAGGTCGACCCTCAAACATTATTGTTTACCGGCTTAACCCGTGATGGTACTTATTATATTGAGAATGGCCAGATCAAATTCCCGATAAAAAATATGCGATTTAACGAAAGCCCGGTTATTATGCTTAATAACCTGGATGCCCTGGGTAAACCGGAACGCGCTGTAAGCGGCGAAACCTTCCAGAGTGCGATGATCCCGCCGATGCGGATAAAGGAGTTTACGTTTACATCGTTGTCGGATGCGGTTTAGTGAGTGGTTGAAATGTTGTAAGGTTGGAAAGTTGTAATGTTATATAACTTTTCAACCTTATTATTTATACCGAAAGGCAACATTTCAACTTTTCAACATTCAAACTTTCCAACAAAAAAATCAAATATTAAACATCAACTTAATCAGAAATATTCTTCCCGGCAGAGTGTAAGAGCTCGCCATGAAGGTATTGGCCGATAAGTAGAGCGCGTTGTACGTTTTCACGTTCAGGAAATTATTGACGTCCAATTCCAGGTCGGTTTTCCATTTTTTGATCCTGAACCTTGCGGAGGCATCTGCAAAAAAGTATTTCAGGTCGGGATTGCCTTGCTGGCGGGTAAAGTAATGCTCCCCCGAGACTTTGATTAATATATCATCCGTTGGGTTATAATTGAAAGAGGCTTCCTGCAACAGCTGGTTAATGTGAAAAGCAGATGCCTCAGCTCCCGAGTGGCTATCAGTTTGGGCAAGTGTCGCTTTGTAGGTAAAGTTTACCTGGTCGTTTACTTTGGTACTGGCGCTTATATTGGCCGCCTCGGCCGTAGTGCTGAACGGGAGCAGCGCATTATTTTGAATCTGCACCGATCCGGTACTTCGCCATTGTACGCCGCCGCTGAAAGTAGTTTTTAGCCCGAAGGAATATTTGCTCACGGTTCCGTTTACCGTCCACGAATTGATGCTGTTTGGGTAAGGCAGTACCACGCGCTGCTGCAGCGTATTGGTAACTATCTCTGATGCTATATTATTTGACGCAACGTGGTTATAAAGAACATTGATACTGGCGAAAAAAAGGGTAAGCGCCTTCCGGTAGTTAAAGCCAATGGCTGCTATTTGGTTCCGGCTTTCGGTCAGGCCGGCATTGTTGGCGTAAAGCGAGCGGTAATCCGTCAGGATGTAGCCCCGGTACAGGTCTTCTATTGTGCCGGTCTGATTGCGGTAATTGTATAGCAGGGTAAGGTAATTCTCAATGCTGGTCATATATTTTACCTGCAACTGGGGATTGAAATACAGTCGGGTCAAACTCTTCCCCAACGCATACAGGCTATCCGAATAATTGATCTGCTGTAGGCTTACCGGTAAAGTCAGGTTCACTTTGAGGATACTGCCCGGTAGATCGTAAGCCGCCTCGGCGTACAGTTTTTTTCTGGTCCAGTTCAAATGGTTTATGGAACTGTCTGATACCGCGTTAATGCTGTTATTAGCCTGCACGACGTTCAGGTTGGATGTTAAAGTTTGCGATTGTACGCTAAAACCTGTCCTGAAACTCTGCGTGATATGGTCCGACGGTATCTTGAATGACAGGTAATTATTGGTATACCAGGAAGGCACAGTCACATTTTGCAGCAATTGGGAGTAAGACACATTATGGTTGAATATGCCAGCATTATAATCCGGGCCTATCACCCTGTTTTCCGGCTCTGCCGAATGGCTGATATAAGAATAGGCCTGAATGATGTTGTTCGATTTTAACGATTTGATCAGGTTAAATTCATTGGAGAAATTGAGCGAATTATCTTTAAATACCTGGTTCACCAAGGTACCGTTGGTATTCAGGTCCGAATAATTGACCGAGCGGTTATTATCCATCAGCAGCACATCATTCAGATAATATTTATCCCGGTTCACATTCAGCGTAAATTGGGTATGCAGTATGTTGGGTACAGAACGGTTGTGCTGGGTTTCTTTATAATGCACTGTATCGCCTGGCAAAAAAATAGTGGTGTTCTGACTGTAATCCTGCCGACGGGTATCATGCAAATACCAGGCATTTATCTTTAGCTGCACATTCTTTTTCAGATTGACGAGATTATTCATGTTGATGAGCCCCGACCGGTCAAACAAATACCGGTCGCGTGATAAAGCCGGGTCATTCACCGAACCGAGGGAAAGTACCGCGGCGGGCATACTGTTATCGATGCGCTGCGAGTAGTCGCCAAAATTGTGTGATACCAGTTCCTCCTGCAAGTCATCGCCCGTGTTATTGCCTTTCAGGTAATTGATGGCCTTGTAACTGTCTTTAAACATCATGGTATTCAGGTTCACATCATAATTGCCCGGTAAGCCAGCGCCTATGCTCTCCTGACCCACCAGCTGTAGTTTTGCGCCTTTTTTTATGGTGAGGTTCAAGGCCACATCTTCGGTCATTACTTTGTTTTGCAGTACTTTAACCGGCTGGTCATTCTGTATCACCTGTACGTTGTCAACCACACCCTGCGGTATGGTATTGGTAGCGATGTTGTATTTATCATCCAGCAAATTATCCCCGCCGATGTACAGGTTAGAGATACTTTTGCCGTTATAGCTGATGGTACCATCAGCAGCTACCGCCACGCCGGGTAATTTTTTGATCACGTCGCCTATCGTCCTGTCTTGCGCGCTGCTGAAATCGGATACCTTATAGTTCAGCGTATCACCATTTACACGCAAAATCGGCCGGTTACTTTTGATCACAACCGCCTGCAGCTCGTTAACCGACGCTTTCAATACAAAGTCGACCGGCGCTGTGCCGATAACAGCTTTTGCCTGGCCCTTATAACCTATACAACGGGCTTCCACCAGCAGACTATCCGGAATTCCGCCGGATGGCATTGTAAGGTTATAGACTCCTTTATCATCTGTTGTAGTGTAGGCCACAATAGCATTGCCAGCCTTGTTTTTCAGGTTGATGGTGGCGAATGGCACGGCCTTACCCATACTATCCTTCACCGTTCCGTGGATGTTCCCCTGGGCAAAGCAAAGGGCAGAAAATAGCAAGCCGCATAGCAGCAGGATGAAATATCGCATAAGGCACATGTTATTTTTCCGTTAATTCGATTGGATTATTGAATGTTGGCGATGCCCCGGTTTTGATGCTAATGTCAGTTTGGGGTCCGCCATTATTTTGCGAAGCTGCCTTCATCGATTGTACAAGGGCATTCGGATCCTTGCTCATGGCATTTTGCAGTTTCGTCAGTTCTTTATTCGTAGTTTTAATGCCATTGGCCGGCACTTTGATGATATTCGGGTCGGCGTTGTCGTCATCATCGCCTAAAGCCGGCATTATTCTGCCCTTGCGGTCTTTAATAGGCTTAGGCGCTCCCAGTACAGCTTTTTCAACCCTGTCGAACTTGAAAATTATATCCTTTTTGGCATCATACGCTTCGACAATGACACCGGGCAATCCATTCAACTTCCACGGGCCGACATGTACCGGCAGATCAGCGCAAAACCATGCAGTGTAATAGCGCCCTTTGAAATGGCAGGTCGCCTTTTGGCAATGCAGTTCGCCAAAGTTGGCCTTATCGCTACTGATGAGCCAGTTTATCGCGGGCAGCACGTCGTCGATAATGTATGTGTCCATCATCATCATTTCTTTACGCACCAGCTTCCTGTTATTAATAAACTGGTAATACTCAGTGCCTGAGCCTGTAATATGGCGATCTAACCTGATGTTGCCATCTGCCGAATTGTTAATCGCCTCCTGCATTTGCCTTCTGAATAGTGCGTTCTGTAGCTGCCGGTCATAGCTTTTGTAGCTGCTGGCGGCCTTCCCGACAAATAACACCATGTTCTCCGTGTAAGGATGGTCGCGGTTGTTAGTATCGCGCACATGGGTGAATTTATAATGCACCAGTATTTGCGCGGTGTCGGGTTTTTGAGCAAAGGCAGTGTGTCCTATTATTGCCAGCCATGCGCATATCGCTAAATATCTTTTCATGATCATTGATTATTTAAACCAAATCATTTCTTTTCAGGCAATTCTATGGGATTATTATTCACCGGCTGGGGACCGATCTTAATTTTGATCTGCGGATGCGGGCCGTTACCCGGGCCATTCATGCCGGACGAAGCCATCATGGCTTGTACAAAAGCATCCGGGTCCTTTCGCATGGCATCCTGCAATTTGGTAAACTCCTTTTCCGTGGTTTTGATAGCGCGCGAAGGCAGTTCGATAATAGCCGGGTCGGTATCGGAATCATCCCCGCCTATCATGATCATCTTGTGACCGTCACCTACCTGCGGTTCACTGGCAACGGGGGCAAGTTGGGGCGGCGCCACTTTTTCGATGCCGTCAAACTTAAATGCCACTTCTTTTTTAGCATCATAGGCGTCCAGTATCACGCCGGGCAAGCCGTTCAGTTTCCATGGCCCGGCATGAAAAGGCATATCTGCGCAAAACCATGCGGTGTAATCTCTTCCCTTAAAATGCGCGGTGGCTTTCTGGCAATGCATGCCACCAAAACTGGCCGTGTCGCTGCTGATCTTCCAGTCGATAGCTGGCAAGGCATCTTCTATCAGGTAGCTGTTGATGACGAGCGATTCCTTTCTATACAATTTCTTTTCACCCGGAAATTGATAATATTGGATAGGCGAACCCGTGTTGTGCCGATTAATTCTAACGTTGCCATCCGGCGAGTTAGCAATCTGCTCCTGCATTTGCTTTTTAAATAAGGCATCTTCGAGCTGCTTGTCGTAGCTTTTGTAGGCGCTCGAGTTTTTGCCCAGGAACAGGACCATATTTTCAGTATAAGGGGTTGCGCGATTAGCGGTGTCCCTCAAATGTGAAAACTTGTAACGCACCATATAACTGGCTGTGTCGGGTTTTTGCGCAGAAGCCACCAAAGCCGGTAAAATCAACGCTGCGATTATTATCAATTGTCTTTTCATAACTGTTATCATTTAATATTATAATTTGGTTTATTTTTTTTCTGGTAATTCTAACGGGTTAACATTTCTTGCAGGGCCGCCGGGGACCCCTTTAACAATGACATGATCGCCTTGCACACCTGCACCATCGGCGGCTACCATACCTTGCGAAAGGGCATTGGGGTTCTTCTGCATGCCCGCTTGCAGTTTATCATATTCCTTTTGTGTGGCTTTGATCGCCCTGGCCGGTGGCGCTATGATATTTGGGTTATCATCCAAACCCCGCAATATGGGGGGAACATCCTTTTCAGCTATATTGGCGCCTACTATGGGCTTTACTTCCGCAAAAACCGCCTTCTCTACACCGTCAAACCGAAATATCACTTCGTTTTTTGTATCATGGGCGTCCACGATCACGCCGGGCAAGCCGTTTAATTTCCACGGGCCGGTATGCACCGGCAGATCAGGGCAAAACCATACGATGTAATCCCGGCCTTTAAAATGGCCCGTGGCTTCCTGGCAATGCAGACCGCCGAAAGTTGCCGTGTCACCGCTTATCTTCCAGTCGATGGCAGGCATCGGGCCTGCTATCAGGTATTCAGTGATAAGCACGTAATCCTTCGTTAACAATTTTTGCACGTTCGGGTACTGGAAATATTGGGTGCGCAAACTTGCGCCACTCCTGTTGATGCCTATATGCCCATCCGGGCTGCTGGCCGCCGCCCTGACATACGCTTTTCTGAATCGCTCATCGGCTATCATCCCGTCGTAGCTCTTATAAACGCTCGCGGTTTTGCCTACCAATAACACCATGTTTTCCGTATAGGGATGCGCCCGGTTCGTGGTATCTGTTACATGGGTAAACTTGTAGTGTACCAGCGCCCGCGCCGTATCCGGTCTTTGGGCTTCGGCGGTAATGAACATCACCGATAACATGATAACCAGTAGCAATTGCTTTTTCATAATTCATGATATTGTTAAGCAATACTATTTCTTACACTTCAACATATAAAAACTTTGGTACGAACAGCATTTTTAAGCCGATGAAATCAGGATATTTGTTATTTGGAATTTCAAAAACCGGCAGTTTATACCCTTATTGAAGAGGTTAGTAACATTATCTTTTTTAATCATTTCAGGTATTTTACTTTTGATACTATGTTTAAGATCAGGAAGAAAGACTGGATAGAGATCGTGCTCCACATCGCATTCTGGGTTGGCGTTTTTTATACGCTGCTATCATTTACCGAACCGCACATTAAAATGCGTATCAATCATAACGGCACTATCCTTGAAAGGGATATAAGGCATACCTTGTCGCCGCATATATTTCTCACGCTTGGTTTCATGGTCGTGTTATTTTATGGTAATGTATTTTGGTTGTTTAAAAAGGCACTTCGCTATAAGAATGTATTGATCAGGGTAGTTCTGTCCATTGCCTGGTTCAGCGCCATCTTTTTTACAAATAGCTACCTGGATACCTTGTTGCCGGCACGGAAACAGAGCGATCCTATGCTGATAATGTCACCTCCGCCAAATAACATGCGGATTACTATAGACACCAACGTTGACCGCGTGAAGAGCCCAACAGGTCGCCCTTTCCCCGATAATGATATTAAAAGGGAGATGACGTTTCAGCACACCAAAGCCTTTGTATTTGCGGGAGATGGGTTCTCAAATACATTATTGTTTATTTTCATTATCATATTTGGTCTTTCTTTAGCTTATTTCTTTTTGAAAGAATGGGCCAGGGCCGAGAATATACATTCGCAGCTGCAAGCCGTGCAGCTCGATACGGAAGTTAAATTCCTCAAGTCGCAGGTAAACCCGCATTTTCTTTTCAATACGTTGAATAACCTGTTCTCAATGGCGCAGAAAAAAGGGAATGATGAACTTGCCGACGGCATCTCAAAGCTTTCGGGGATGATGCGATACATGATCTATGAAAGTAATGAAGAGCACGTCCCTTTGAAAAAAGAGATCGAATACCTCGAGAATTGTATTCTACTCAATAAATTGCGCTACGCCGATAACGAGGTTAAAGTTATATTTGATTATCCGGAACAAATGGAAGGCATTTTAATCGCGCCCATGCTGTTTATCCCTTTTGTCGAAAATGCCTTTAAACACGGGGTTGTGATAGGGCAGTCTTCAGAAATTGACATTTCAATTTCGATAGTGAACAAGCAACTGATCTTTACCTGTCAAAATATGATCTACAGCGTCAAAAAGATGGAAGATGACAAGAGTGGCATAGGCCTGGAAAATGTAAAAAGAAGATTGGAATTAGTCTATCCAGGAAAATGTGAACTATTTATAAAAAATGCTGACAACAAGTATATTGTTAATCTTGAAATAAATTTGGAATGATGAACTGCATAGCTATTGATGATGAGCCTAAAGCGCTGGAAGTTATAGAAAGATATTGCCAAAAAACCGAGTTCGTCAGCCTAAAGTCAACATTTCGTGAGCCGGTTAAAGCAATTGAGTTTCTAAACCGGGAGCAAATCGACCTTGTTTTTCTGGATATAAATATGCCGGATATCAATGGGATACAGTTAATCGCTACTCTTGCGGTTAAGCCCATGATTATTTTCACCACCGCTTACAGCAATTATGCCGTTGAAAGCTACAACCTTAACGCAATTGATTATTTACTGAAGCCCATCACTTTCGAAAGGTTTTTAGCAGCAACTAACAAGGCTTTGAACTTGCACTCGACAAAAAATCATCCGGCGATTAAAAATGATGAGCCAGGGACGGTTTTTATCAAAAGCGGTCCGCACACACACCAGGTTAAGATCAACGACATACTTTATTTAGAGAAAGATGGAAACTATATTACTGTTTGTTTGAAGGACAAAAAGATACTTATCCGCGAAAATATGGGCGATATTTTTGATATTATTCCGTCTGAGGAATTTGTAAGGGTGCACAAATCATTTGTCGTCGCCATAAAGCATATTACCATGATAGAAGTTCACCAGTTGATCATAAATGGCGAAAAAATACCTATCGGCAGCACCTACCGCGAACCTTTAAGAACCAGGTTGGGATTGAAGTAAGTTTGCGGTGGGCAGTAAGCAGTTTGTGTTAGCACTAAGCAGTTTGCAGTTATTGCTGGACAAGTTGAGCTTTTCATTATTCAACTGCCAACTGCTAAATAAGCCTATCCTTCATTACCAGCGTATCGGCCAGCATATCGTGCAAGCATTGCTGGTGTTTATTAAAAAAGCTGAGCAGGAAACCGATAATTGACAGGAAAGAAAATATTTTGAACAGATTTCTTGTCATCGATCTTCCGGTGCTGATCCTGTTTCCTTCCATATCACAAACTTTTATTTTGAGGACCTGCTTGCCAAGGGTGCCTTGCTTATCAGAGCTTTCCAATACTATGTGATAAATAAAATTGGTCAATGGGATCAGGGCAAGTGAACCGAATATAATTGTGAGCCTCGTTGCTTTGTCTTCGACAAAAATTACGGCAACAAATGCGATCAAAATAAAAATCCCCGAAACGATAAACCAATCCAGTGCCGAAGCGAGCAAGCGCTGGTCAAAACCTGCGAAATATTGGGGAATTACTGGTGGTTTATTAAAATGAAATATCTGCCGCAGTTCGGCTATCTCATGGGCTTCCTTGTAATCGGCCATTGCCGGGGTTTTTACAAAATCGCCGGGCTTAATATTAAGGCCCTTTAATTGTTCAATATTAAAGGGCCCCTGAGGCTTTCCGTTGATTACTAAAAGATATTGTTCCATTGGAAGAGCCTAAACTTAAAATAAATATCGAATAATGAATTTTGAATATCGAACGCCGAAGTAAATCACTACTGATTTATTGTTTCGAAGTCCATCTCAAAAGGGTAATGGTGTCAAATACACAAATATCGAATGACGAATATTGAAAGGTTACTTCATCAATATTCATTATTCAATTAATGCACCTAATATCGCCTTACCTTAAAATCGGATATACCGCCGCTCATATGAATATATATTTTGTTCTTAGCCGCATCAAAGCCTGCTGTTTCATAATGTCCGTCGTCCTTTTTGGTAAAGCCATCAAAGCTGGTAGACGAAAGCCCGGAATCTGTTTGAATTCGGCATGCTGCATTTTGCGGGATTTCGATGTTCACCTCAGATACTCCTGTTGAAACATTGACATTAGTAGTTGCCAGAGGCTGACCCACCTTTACCGTAAAAGATGCGGCTCCGCCTTTTAACACCAATGATCTTAATTTAAATTTCGAGAGGTCAAAATCGAGCTTGGTTGCACCGGTCTCTACGTTGATTTCCCACTCGGGATTAAGATTTAGTTTGAGGTCAGCTGTGTTGGATTTTTCGCCGCCCCAGTTAAAATGGCCGCTTTTGTTATCTTTCATGTTGAAATCCATCACATAAACCGAATCTTCCGAATGATGATTTAACTCATATCTGCCAAAAAACTCCTTGGTATTAGCTTTGAATAATTGGTTAGTGGTATCATTCAATGTATAGGTAGCACCACCTCCGTTGATATTCAGTTTAACTACGCGTGCAGTGGCATTATAAGGCTCGCTAAAAACACTGCTGCCTTCAACCTTTACCATGCCCCCTTTATTCCCGTCATTGTTGTCGTCATCGTTATCATCGCCGTCATTATTGTCATCATTATCATCATTGTGGTTATAATGGTAGGCATAACGGGGCCACCAACTGTACCTGTTACCAAAATTGCCGAAGATAAGCAGGGCAAAGCCGGCAACAACAACCGATATTTTAAGGATAGTTGCCCAGGGCGACTTGTTGTTTGCAAATACCAGGTTTACACCGCCAATCACTAAGAATATAGGCCATAAGTGAAATAAGTTGCCCCAGTGAAAATCGATATATCCGAAATTATTGAGCAGAAATATTGCGCCGATCATTACCAGGATCAGGCCTGGTATTAATTTGTCGTTTCTCATAATCTTAACTATTTAAGTTCTTTAAAATCTATATAGCAGGTGGGTTATCAACCGGAGGGGTATCTTCAGGAGCAGTCGCTCCGGCAGCATTTCCTTCAGTTTTATTAGCATCTGTCTTTTGCCAATTAGTACCTTCCCAGGGTTTTTTCTGTTCTCCACTGAAAATCAGCACTCCACCGACTGCGATTAATATAATCGGCCACAACTGCCCGAAGTCCCAGTCGGGAATAATATCGAAATCATCCAACAAAATAGAACCGCCCACAACAATTAAAACAACACCGATAATTATAGCAGCAAGCGATGTGCTGCGCGGTTGATTTGGATAGGGCTGGTTTGAAAAAGGTTGATTTGTAAAAGTAGCGTCCGGATTAGGGTTGCTGGTGTAAGGATTATTACCCGTACCAGGTGTTTGCGGAGGTACAGTATAATCAACCGTGGGATTATTAAAGGTATAATTCCTTTTAGGTAACACTATCCAAAGTATGATGTATATTAAACCACCACCACCATGAAATATAAGTGCTAACACAAATACCAGGCGAACGATGGCAACATCTATATTGAAATAGTCGGCTAAGCCAGCACAAACACCTGCAATCTTTTTGCGGTATTCGTCACGATATAGTTTCTTGTCCATTTTATTGTAGTTTAAGTAAAAATTCTATATAATTAAAAATCCTAATTTCTAAATTCTAAGCTCTAAATACTAAATTCTAAGCCCTAAATACTAAATCCACCAACTTCTGGTCTCCGATGGCTTCCGACTTCCGACTTCGAACTTCCGACTTTCGACTTCCCATCACAGCTGCCCACCAACTGGCTTTATTATAATTTCATCAACATTTGCAGCGGCATTCATCTTGTAAATATTTACAATCGCCGAGGCTATATCATCGGGGGATAAAAACTTATCCTTATCCACATCTACGTCTTTCCATGAATCTGTTAACGTTGATCCGGGAATAACAGCAGTCACCTTAACACCGTAAGGCTGCATCTCCAACCTCATTACCTTACTAAGACCTAACAGCGCAAATTTTGTTACACTATAGGTGCCGGCCTCTGCAACAGGGTTTATTGATGCTACCGAACAGATATTAAAAATATGTCCTTTTCGTGCTGCCACCATGGTTTTACCAAAATAGCGGTATAGGTGATAAGCTGGCATTAGGTTAGTATTCAGTAGTTTATCGAATGAATTTTCACTGTCATCCAATATGCCGCCCGGTTCAAACAGCCCCAAATTATTTACTACAATACTGATAAAGCCCAACTGCTGTTCAGCCGCACCCGCAAACTGCAATAGCTGCTCTTTTACGCTGCCATCGGCAACCAGGGCAACAACCTTTATTTGAGGATTGATTAGCAGCAGTTCCTCTTTAAAATCTGCCAGGTCTTTTTCGTTTCTCGAACAAATGGCCAGGTTAATTCCTTCTTTGGCAAAAGCAATTGCAATGGAGCGTCCTATGCCTTTGGTTGCGCCGGTGATGAGGGAATTTTTCATTATATGCTTCCTGATATTTTGATAGTACAAATCTAACCTTGATTTCAACAGAAATAACAGGCGTTTGGGGAAGTATGGTAAATATTCGGTAAACCGGTAGAAAACAGCGGTGAACGGAACTACCTTACTTTGGCGTTTACGCTTGTTGGAATTGTTCCCACTAGACCAGGTTTTTATTGGCTTTGTAGAATATAATTCCCCAATTCCCCAAATTTATTGGATAAAATCCCCCAAAATATGGCCTCTGACTGCTAAATCGCGTTTTCTAAAATGGGAGCGTTTATTGTATCAGTTTATTGACTTAAACAAACAATATCATGAACACATTTACATTAATCGGAGTAGTCATAACTATAACACCAGTAGTATTAATTATCGTAACGTTAATTGTGAGGGGTAAAAAGTTATTTGATTAACATACTTCACCAACCTTGCTTTTCAGAAATAGTTGGGCTTTGCCTGTTGTATAGATTATTCTCAAGAGTGTCTAACATGAAACAGGCTACATTTTGCCTGCTGATGGTAAGCGCTGGTTTGGGAGTATTATTAAAAGTTACCTGCACTTCTTTGTCCCTCTCTGAGTCGGTTAATCCTACGGGGCGGACAATTGTCCAGTCTAAAGAGGAGTTTTTCAACAATTTTTCCTGTCTTTCGTGATCTTTGTAAGGATAACGGATATTACTGTACTTGATCAGTAATCTAAACCAGAGAGGCAGATCTTTCCATGTTTCTGCAACCCCCCAAGCCGTCGTAATAATGATGCGGCTAATACTCTTTTCCGTACTTAGCCCGATCATGTTTTTCATTGATGAAGATAAAAAGTCTTTAGGGGTTCGGAGTTTTGCCCAGGGGTAATCGGATATGCGCGAAATGTTTAAAGTACTCAATATCGCTTCGCAATCCTTCATAGCTGCAGCAAGCGTGTATTTGTTTAAAGGGCTGCCTTCATATATTGATTGTGGTTTTAGTTTAGTAGGTAGCACGGTCGAATCGTTTACCAAAACGGTCACGATGTGTCCCCGGTTCAAGGCTTCTTTTAATAACAATTTACCTGTCCTGCCCGTAGCGCCTAATATGAGAATACGCATAAGTTTTCAGTTTTTTGTCTGCCGCTTTTTGATCCAATTCCATATTAATCCAAACAACCATCCGCCGATGATGCCCCCTACTAATGCGCCCGGAAGCAACCACACTACACTATGGCTGTTTAAGGCTTTAGGATAAAGGGACTGGATAAGAATAAGATTGACTATAAAAGTGCAAGCACCAAAGTAGGTGGCAGGGGTATATTTTGAGTCCATAAGTATCGATTTAAACGTTTACAATGCTTTTCAGCTCTTTATCAAAGTTTTCCATCATCAGCACGGCGGCGCCTATCAGTTCGGCGTCAAAACCGAGCTCTGATACCAATAGCTCAGTGCTGGATGCAAGTCGTGGTATACAATATTTATGAAGTGCCTGCTGTATGGGTGCTAATAAAATCTTTCCGACCCTTGCTCCGCGGCCGCTCAACACAATAGTTTTGGGATTCATTATGTGTATAAGGATGGCAAGGGCCTTGCCAATCTTATATCCCGCATCCGAAAGCAGTTCGATGGCAAACTGGTCGCCATTATAGGCGGCGGCGAGTATAGCATCACCGAAAAGTTTAGAAGGGTTGTTATCCAACGCTTTTAAACTGGTTATCCTGCCGTTTTTAATGCCTTCAATTGCCTTTTCTACCACTACCAGCATTGAGGCCTCGGCTTCCAGGCAGCCTCTTTTTCCGCAGGTGCAAAGGGCGCCATCTTCTGATAAAGGGATATGGCTTAGTTCACCGGCGAAGCCATTGTGCCCACGGAATATTTCGCCATTAACGATCATCCCCAATCCAATACCCCATCCCAGGTTGATCACCATTACATCTTTCTGGTTTTTAGCTATCCCGAATTTCTGCTCGGCTAAGGCGATCAGACTCGAATCATTGTCAATGTAGACCGGCAACCCTGTTTGGTCCGATAGATATCCGGTCAAACTCCGACCGTCAGCATCGAGATAAGTATAATTGATGCCTTCAATTACATTTACAAAACCCGGCATGCCGATACCTATACCGGCTATTTTGTCTTTCGCTACCGGAGCATCTGCAATGTAATTGTTTATGTTTTTAACAAGAGTGGAAAGAGCCCCGGGATTATTCAGGAGCTTTAGATCAAGCAGCACGGCATCAGCAACAGGGTGGTTAAACAGATCCAGTAGCTGAATGCGCGTAGAGAGCTGGTCCATGGCTACTGCCAGGATGAATAAAGCGTCGGGTTTGATTGAGTACAACAAGGGGCGCCGGCCACCACTGGACGGGGCATAACCTTGTTCCACAACAAAGCCTTCGTCTATCAGTTCGTTTATAGCTTTTGCTATAGAAGGAATACTTTTATCAAATAGCTCGCTTAATTCTGCGCACGACAAGGCCTTATCAAAATAAAGCCGCTTAACGATCATGTTTTTTAATTGGGTGCCTTTTACACCTTTGGGCTTAATTTCCATCAAATAATCCAGGTTTGGTTGCTGAGCTTTGCAGTCGCAGGTTTATTAAATCAATTCGTAAAAATAGGAATAATGGAGCAAACTTCAAGATTGTTTATGAAGGCTAAATTAACCGACAGTGCGTAATAAATCTCTAAAACTTATTTTAAATTTTGTATTTTTGGGTGTGGGTAAAATTAAATCTTCCAAAATAAATTATGCTTTGCCGGGACAGGCATTGACCCAAAGCGAATTTGGGCAAATGATAAAAGATGCCGAACAAGGGCCATTCCATAGTTTGAAATCAGTTAAAGAAGAAATGTCTAAGTGGAAGGCAAAACATTCGAAGTAGTTATAAGTGAACTTGCATTACAAAGTCTGCAGCAAGTATATGAATACGGCGTCGAAACTTTTGCTCTAAGTGCAGCGAATATCTTTATTGACGAACTTTATGATCGGATATATCGACTTTCAACAGATTATTTAACACATCCGGAATGCCGTTATATGGTAACAAAATCGAAAATGTATCGGAATATAATACATGGAGGTTACATTGTTATTTATCGTATTACTGCAGCACGTATAGAAGTATTAAATGTGTTGCATAACAGCAGAAGCATATCAAGCATTAAATCTTCAAGATCTGTTAAATTTTAAATTAACGCTATTTCTTTAATAATTTAAAAGCATGCCCATCCCATTTGCCGGTGGTAAAACCGGTAATACACCACAAAATGCATAAGGGTTCAATAGCCCTGGCTGCTTCCGCTGCGCCCATATCCTCCGTATCAAAACCGAAAAGAGCATTGATCGCGGCTACTTCAGTTTTTGCCTGTTGGTTATTGCCGCAGATAAACATGCTTGGTTTTATTCCATTAAAATCGGGGTTGATCATGAGTGGAGCGCCTACGCTGTTGAAAGCCTTTACAAAATTGACTCCGGGGAACGCTTTTTGCAAACCCTCCATTAACGATTCATTTAATGAAGTAAAAAACTTTAGTACTCCATTCGCCGGTGGCGCAGGTTCGATAGGGTTGGTGGTATCGATTATAGTTTTGCCTTCGATGTTGTTTTTACTTGCCGATTCTAAAACTTTAACGGCGGCGTCGCCTTTGACAGCTAAAACGAGCAGATCGCCAAAACTGGCTGCATCAGCAAATGAGCCTACGGTAGCATTAGCACCTTGCTGTGCTTTCCAGTCGCTTAATTTTTCGGGATGGCCTGTTCCCAGGCAAACTTTATATCCATTTTTGATAAAACCACCGGCCAGCGTAGTAGCTACCACGCCAGAGCCTAATATGCCTATGTTTTTCATATTGTAAATTGATTTTAGGATAAAGTTAGGGCTTTTGACTTTTTAAATTATTTTGACTTGCGGATAAAATCAATAATTCCAGAGGCCATTCCTTTCAGCTCCTTTTTCCAATATTTCATATGATCTATCATCCTCGCGCACTGCTTTTCGGAACTCGCCCATGGTGAAATCCTTAGGCAAGGCGGCTGCTTTGCTATTTATTAAAATAACATTTAAATTATTGTTAATATGTTTAATACCGCGCCTGTTGGAAGAATACTTGGAATAAGAAAACATTAAGGTATCGCCTTTATCAGCCTTGATCTGGAAAAATCCACGACTGTTGCTCGTTGCCATTTCTGCATTACAAATATTAATAACTATTACACCTTCCAGCTCCTCCATAGCCTGGCCAATTATGCGGCCCTTTATGGTTGATGCCGTTTGGGCGGATGCAGGTTTGAAGAAGAATATTAAAAGAGAGAGGACGATGAGTTTCTTCATTCGGAATCAATTTAGGTAAACATAAAGCGGTACAATAGCAAAAACAATAAACATCCCCGGTAAACGCGCACAAGCAGACAGAACTATTTATTTTTCTCCGGATGTCAAAAAAGCGACCAGGTCAAATTCAGTATTTATTGCCCCGAACCGGGTTGTAATTTCTTCTTCAAACTTTTGAACGATCGGTTCAAATACTGAAGGGTTTTTTAACATAATTTCTTTCCCAAGCCGGTGCTTGGTAAATAGGCCGGTCACTATGTTTTTTGGAGAGGATCGACCTGATCTCAATTCAACCCTGCTTACTTCAGTATTTTTAAATCCGGCGCTTGTGATCATATCTTCTAGCGCTGCCGGGTCATGCAAAGAGAATGGCACAAAGAAGCGGGTAGTATCCTCATCATCAAAATGAGGCAGTACAAGGTCATTTACCAACAGCTTAAATAGGGGCATGTTTAACGTATCACCCCAGGTAAAGCACATTAGCTTTCCGCCCGGTTTCAGTACCCTGAGAATCTCAGTAAGCCCTTTCTTTTGATCAGGCAAAAACATCATTCCGAACTGGCATATCACCAGGTCAAATGAATTATCTGCAAACGAAAGATTTTGGGCATCCTCCATGTTGAAGTCTATTCCATCATTGTCCAATTCCCGCCTGGCCACGTTGAGCATATCATTGCTTATGTCCGTCGCATAAAGCTTTATATGTCGCGGCAACGCCTCACGAATATGCCGGGTTACCCTTCCCGTGCCGCAGGCTATTTCTAATACCGATTTTATATTTTCCGTGTCGATTTTAGACGCCAGGTATCTGCCGTAAGGTTCAAACAAAATCGGACCGAGGTAACGATCATAGTTTTCGGCATCCTGTCCCGTAAATTTGAAAGCTTCTTTGTTTTCCATTTATTAATTGGGTGATATAATTGCTGTTTTTCTATATTATTGTTTGAAATTGGAAATAGCCGTTATATAGTAATAGTCATAACGATAACTAAAAAACTTCCGCATTCGACACTCCACACACGACATTCATCCTACTTTTCCACCTCAAATTCCTTCTTCAGCTTAATATCTTCGGATGAGTTACCGATCATTACCTGGAATTTTCCCGGTTCGACGGTCCAGTTCATGTTTTTATCTAAAATGGCCAGGTCGTCGGGATGAAGAGTAAATTCCACTGTCTTTTTTTCTCCGGGATTGAGGCTCACGCGTTCAAAACCGCGCAGGTCGTAATCATATACCGTAACGCTGCTGAGTTCCTGTTTTAGATATAGCTGCACCACTTCATCGCCCTTGCGCTGCCCGGTGTTGGTTACTTCTACAGAAACTTTTATATCGCCCTGCTGATATTCCTTTTCTGGAGACACCAGTAGGTTACCGAAATCAAAATTAGTATAGCTTAAGCCATAGCCGAAAGGGTAAAGTGCACCGTTCACACTGGTTTTGCCCCAGCTATTGGCGCCTCCCTGGCCGGCCTGCGAAGCTGGTTTAAAAGGAAAGTTAAATTCTATTTGCCCTGTAGTTTTGGGGAAAGTGATAGATAGTTTTCCACCGGGGTTATTATCGCCAAACAAAGTTTCGGCGATTACCTTACCACTTTCAGGGCCCGGGAACCAGGCTTCCAATATAGCGGGTACATATTTGTTCTCCCAATTGATAGTAAGCGGCTGGCCGTTGATCATCACCATTACCACCGGTTTACCAGTTGCCTGTAGCGCCTGAATCAGCTTTAACTGCCTGCCGGGCAAATTCAGTCCGGTGCGTGATAGACTTTCGCCCACACGGTCAACGTCCTCGCCTACAACCGCTATTACCACATCAGCCTGTTTAGCTAACGTTACAGCCGAATCTATACTTGCCTGTTCTGCCGGGGTAAGCGGTGTTTCGATGATCTCACTTTCGGGCCAGGTAGCATCTACTATATCACAACCTTTTGCATAAGTTATCCGGGCATTGCTGCCTGCGTAGGCAGTGATGCCATCCAATATATTGGTTACCGGATGATGAGACGGGCCGTACCGGCTAATAGCATAATTGGTTTCTGCAGCCAGCGGGCCGGTCACCAGTATGTTTTTAATGTTGCTTTTATTTAATGGTAACAGATTGTTTTGGTTTTTCAACAACACCATCGATTCGCGGTTCATTTGCAGGCCCATTGCACGGGCTGTTTCGTTGTTCACTATTTTATCGGCAGCCTTTGGATCTTTAACATAAGGATCATCGAACAACCCCAGTTTAAACTTTACCCTTAATACATCTGCCACGCGCGAATCGAGCGTCTTCATAGAAACTTTTCCTTCGCTTACCAGGGCACGCAAGGGCATAATATAGGTTTGCGGCATGGTAAAATTGGTGCGCACGTTCAACCCGGCCTCTATGGCCTGGCGCACAGCCTCTTTAATATCGCCTGCCACATGATGCTTTGAGTATAAGTATTCCACAGCTTCACTATCGGATACCACATATCCGGTGAAGCCAAACTTT
Organism: Bacteroidota bacterium; assembly: GCA_025355225.1. GTDB lineage: Bacteria > Bacteroidota > Bacteroidia > Sphingobacteriales > Sphingobacteriaceae > Mucilaginibacter. The sequence goes on along the minus strand of JANYAB010000494.1, from coordinate 491 downwards.
TGACGCAACAGTTCAGTTAAAAAATAATAGCTGCCGGTAATCGGTTCGCCGTTCCAGTCGTTATAACTGCTCATAACGCCCATAGCATGTGCTTCTTGTATTACCCGGCGGAAAGGATAGAGATAGATCTGGTACATTTCGCGGGGAGCCACATGCGGGTCAGTCCGCGCGGCGCCATCCCTGCCACCTTTGGGCATACTATAGACTGCGAAATGCTTAAGGGTTGACGCCACACCTTCTTCCTGTATACCGAGGGTCATTTGCTTTCCCAGTTCAGCGATCAGGAAAGGATCTTCACCATAACATTCTACTACGCGGCCCCAGCGCTGGTCGCGGGCAGGATCGAGTATGGGTGCGTACACGTTGGTATAGCCAAGCGCCTTTGCCTCGCGGCCCACGGTTTGCCCGGCCTGTCTAACTAAGTTTTTATCCCAGGTACTGCCAATACCAATTGGAGCGGGCAGCGAAGTGGCCCTGTCGTGGTTAAGGCC
>JANYAB010000443.1 GCA_025355225.1 Bacteroidota bacterium | reverse complement strand
ATAAAGCGTACATCACCGATCTGGGTTATTATCCAAAAGCAAAACACCATTACCGTAAGAGACCACTTGGCGCAGATCAAAACATCTTAATTTATTGCCTGGAAGGGAAGGGTATGGTGACTATTGATTCCGTCAATTATGTCATTGTCCCCGGGGATTATTTTATCATACCCAGCAATATACCCCACCACTATAAGACCGATGAAAAAAACCCATGGACGATTTATTGGTGTCATTTTAAAGGTGAACAGGCGGATGCGATTGTTCAGCAGATCATCAATAAAGCAACCTCTTTTAAATACAGCGTTGATTTCTTAGAAGAGCGGATAACCATCTTTGATCAGTTGTATTTAAATCTGGAGAAAGGCTACAGTTACGAAAACCTTACCTATGTCAATCTCTTGTTTTTACAGTTTTTATCTTCCTTCCTGTTCAGTGACAGGTTTAGTGTTAACCTTCAGGATAAAACAGATGGCTTTTTAGAAAAATCAATCTGTTTTATGCAAGACCATATTGATAAAAATTTAACACTCTCGGATTTTGCTACGCATGTTAGTTATTCTGCCAGTCATTACTCTTCAATATTTAAAACCAAAACTGGATTTTCACCCATTGAATATTTCAATCACCTAAAAATTCAGAAAGCCTGCCAATATCTGCAATTTACTGATCTCCGGATTAAAGAGATTGCTTTTAAAATAGGCATCAATGATGCCTATTATTTTACCCGGCTATTCGGCAAAACCATGGGTTTCTCGCCCAAAGATTACCGGCAGTCGCGAACTGCTGTTAAGTAAAACACCGCCCGAATAAGGGGGGAGGACTCTTCCATTAATCGTGTTTTTTATATGCTTTTATTTCTCCCTGGTTGATACCAAATAACAACAGGTCATTGATGGATAACACGCTTCTGACGTCCCCCTTTAATTTAAACCCGGATTGCTGTTGAGGGATATAAGTATAATGCCCCTTCCCATCTCCTTTCAATAGCACACCATAATTGGCATCATATTTTCCAAAGCGAATGCGGGCATGGTTGATGTTGCCACATAAAAGTAAATCTTCATTGCCATCATGATCATAATCCAACATAGTAATTGCATACACAGGCGAAAACTGTGCTTGTAATGGTAAGGGTTTTTTATGCAATCTACCTTGCGTATCACTTTCAAAAAAAGTGGTCTGCAAGTCATTTGCTTGTAAATGCTTGCTGTCTTTCATTTCTTCAGGCGTAAAAATATCGTTGATAGTGGCATCGGCGTAACTTTTATAATATGGAAAACGCTTGCGCATCATACTAATCTGGTCAATTAATTCGTCGCGGGTTACATAAGGGTAACTTTTATGCTGAACATAAAAACATAATATAGGATCAATTGTGCCATTATTATCGAAATCCTTATAGTACATTTCAGCAGGCTCACTATCCGATGCTTTGCACTGGGAGTTTATCCCCAGGTTGCCTATGATCAGGTCCGGGTGGCCATCATGATTAAAATCCCCTACAGTGATGCAGTTCCACCAACCGGAGTAGTTTTTATCAAGGTATTTGCCCGTTTCGTTTTCAAGCCTGCCATTATGATTGATAAGTATAGTCACCGGCATCCATTCGCCAACGATAACAAGATCTGGCTTTTTATCACCGTTCAGGTCAACCCATGCTGCATCCGTTACCATACCGGCATGTTGGAGGTTTGCGTTATATTTTAGGGTTTCATCAGTAAAATGCCCCTTTCCGTCGTTAATTAAGATATAGCTCTGGGGCGCCTCTGGGTACCTGCCCGGTATCACCCGACCGCCTACAAACAAGTCAGGGTAGCCGTCACCGTTAATATCAGCCATCTTTACGCAGCTTTTACTGCTGAGCATCCTGGGCAAGGCATTGACAGATTTTGTAAAATTGCCCTTCCCGTCGTTAATATAAAGCCGGTCTTGCAAAAGCGGGTCGTCGGATAACAAATCGCCGTAACCGCCTGAACAGACATACAAATCGGGCTTGCCATCTCCGTTGGCATCAAAAAAAAGAGCTGCCACATCGGTGCTTTTTTTATCCTCCTCAAATGCTGGCTGTGGTTTTTGCAGAAACTGGTGGTTTTTTTGCTGCAAGTAAAGCATGCCTGCCCTGCCGTCCGTCCCGCCAATATAAATATCTTCCAGCCCATCCCCATTAACATCGCCCTTTACCATGCACGGCCCTGAAAAGGACATCGGATTGACCATCAGTGCCTGCCGTTTAAAATCATTTACAGTATTCGATGACTGACGATATGCAAGCGGCGATTTTGTCTCGGTAAAGACCGTGTTTTGGCGGGTTTCCTTCGGGTGTTTATCGACGGCATCCTTTTCATTTAAGGTGAGCTGCTGATCTGCCTTTATATGGCGTAAAGTTTGCGTTGCTCCCAATGGCCATACAATTGATAACGAATCTACCGATGTGGCTTTGCCTAAACCAAAATGGATCACAGGCGATACGCTGGATTGAAAACCCCGGGAAGGCATTTCTTCCTGGTACTGCTTTAAACCATTAACATACAAAAATATTTTTGCACCGATGCCACTGGTATTCATTCCTTTTCCATTAAGCTTCAATTGTAAATAATGACTATTGATTTTCTTATTCGCTCTATTCTCGTAGACAAACGCAGGCTGGTTAATATTATTAACTACCAGGTCCAGGTCACCATCATTGTCCAGATCAGCATAAGCAGCGCCGTTACTGTTGGATGACTGCTCAATTCCCCACGATGCACTGGTATTACTAAAGGTGAGGCCGTCATTATTTTTAAAGAAATAACTTTTAACTTTTGATGATGGTATTTGCTGCAGGATGTTCAACAAATCCTGGCGCATCACTCTTTTGTCCTTTAAATCATCAACCATAAATTTGAGAAAGTCCATGTTGGTATAATCCCGCGTATACCCATTACTAACAAAAAGGTCTTTCCATCCGTCGTTGTCATAATCGGCAAACAAAGGGGCCCAGCTCCAATCCGTATTAGAAATACCGGCCAGTTGCCCTATCTCGCTAAAAGTGCCATTACCATTGTTGATGTGCAGCATATTACGCATATACTGATAGTAATACCCCACCTGCAGGGTCAGGTTAAAAGACTCATAATTATCGGCAGGGAACAGGAGTTTTTGCCTCCGGTTATCTTCCGGCAGCATATCTAAAGTATATATATCCGGTCTGCCATCATTGTTAATATCGGCTATATCGTTACCCATAGAATAAAGGGACGTGTGCCCTACGCTTTGTTGCAAGCGGTCGGTAAATGTGCCGTTAGCATTGTTGATATACAACTTGTCGGGTATGTTGTAATCATTGGAAATATAAATATCAGGCCAGCCGTCTCCGTTAATATCAGCGACACCTGCCGATAAGCCATAGGACAATGAACTATTATTAATGCCGGCCTGTTTGGTAATATCATGAAAATGGCCATTATCGTTGCGCAACAGCCGTATACCCCGTTCCGTATCCGGTTTACTTTTTAAACCGTTTATCATCTCTTCATTTAGGGTAGTTATCCGTTGGGGGTTGTGGTTAACCAGCAACATATCCAGATCGCCATCCCTGTCGTAATCAAAAAAGTAAGCGGACGTACTAAAAGCGGGGCCAGCCAGCCCATATTGTTCGGCCATATCTATAAACCGGGGTATGCCGTCTTTGTCGTTACCCTGGTTAATGAACAATTGGTTTTTCCTTTTTTCGGACCTAAGCTTACCGGAATAACAAACGTATATGTCCAACTTGCCATCGCCGTTTACGTCGGCCATGGTAACACCCGTTTTCCAGGGGCCGGGTCGTCCGGCAACACCTGCGGTGGTTGTAACATCTTCAAACTGCATATGCCCTTTATTTATATACAGCTTGTTATCCGTCATATTAGCTGTAAAATAAATATCCTGCAAACCATCGCCATTTAAATCCCCTATTGCTACCCCGCCGCCATTATAAAAATATTCATACATCAACACATTTGTATTTAATCCCTCGGTTAATATATTGTTGAAGTCGATATGTGTTTTTGATGCTGGCAATGAGGAAAACAAATGGTCATTTTCATTATCCTTATGGCCTTGGGGGTGGTTCTGACAGGCCATCAAACCTGCGAGCCACACAAGGACAACCACAAGTATGAATTTGATCTTCTTAAGCCTTGTTAATCTCATCTTTTTCGTTTTTTCCTAAAATACAAAAGCAGAACCCGTTCCGAAGATACAGATTCTGCCGATTTAAAAAACCCTTCTTTTAGTAGCCGGGATTCTGTTTCAATTTTTTATTCTGGTCAATGGCGTTCTGGGGTATGGGGAACAGATAGTTTTTGCTTGCATCGAATTTCCTGTTTCCGCCAGGCGTAGTGACCGGTGTATAGGAACTAGCATCTGCTGAAATGGCTATACCATGCAAGGGTTGATTCAAATTAACCTCAGCAAGTTTCCATCTCATCAAATCCCACCATCGTTTGTCTTCAAACGCAAGCTCCACCCTGCGTTCCCTTCTTATGGCTGTTCGCATCCCGCCCTGGGAAAGCCCTGGCGTTAGATTTGGCAATGCCGAACGTGTACGAACCTTGTTTATAGCATCATAAACCGTAGCGTCAGGCCCCGATGACTCATTTTGGGCTTCAGCGTAATTGAGCAATACCTCGGCATAACGGAAGTAATAATAGTTCTGACCGCCGCTGTGTCCATCCCAGTTATCGGATCCAAGGGTAATTTTGTCATTGACCCGTTTACGCAGGTAATAGCCGGTTTGGCCTGCGTCACTTGCATCAGAAAGGTCAATTTCATTTGGGCTGTTTATACCCTGCCGGGTACGAATGGTATCATTGTACCAAAAGGACCCGTCGTAAACAATAGATTTATAAAATCTTTGTTCCCTGTGAACGTAAGGGTGCTTGAGATCATAACCCGAAGCCGGGCTGCTGATAGGCAACCCATTGTCCATGGCATAATCATCCACCAGTTCCTGTGTAGGATTTACGCCCCCCCAGCTTGTCTCAACTCCTCCTTTTGTAAATGTGGCTCCATTGTATCCTTCAAAAGCCCCGCCCTTTACTCTTGGAATATATTGACGGTAAAATATGGCTTCTTTGTTAGCCGTATTATCCAGAAAGAGGTTACCATAATCGGGGAAAAGATCATAAACCACACCATTGCCCATATTATCAATAATTTGTTTGTTGGTAACTGCCGAAGTGGCGTAATCATGATCATACAACTCTACCCAACCTTTTAGTGTTAGCGCCGCACCCTGGGTTGCTCTTCCGATTTCTGATGCTATCGTTGGGAGATCGGTGGATATGGCAGCCAGCTCGGTTGTGATGAATTTATAGGTATCATCTGAAGTGTTGCGGTCAAAAAACACCTTGTCGCCCTGGGTGTTTATATCCAGGGGCAGTGTTATAATGGGAACGCCTCCATAGGCCATCCAAATTAAATGATAAAAATAGGCCCTTAAAAACCGAGCTTCGGCCAGTCGTACCTTTTTATAGTCCGCCGGGAGCGCCGAAGATGTTACATTGGCGATAAATACATTACATTTTCTGATATAACCGTAATTAGTGGCCCAATCAAGGTTTAAGGCCTGGCCAAAATCAATGGTTGACGGCGTGTACGTAGCCTGAAGCGCTTCGTTTCTGGAATTTACCCAATTGTAACCACAGATGGAATTGTCAGACCAGTTTTCAAACGGATCATACCAGTTATTGCCATCGGGCAGACTATTATAAATATCGTTCAAGAAAAGATCGGCGGTTGAAGTACTTGCAAAAACCACATCACCTGTCAAACGGTCGTGCGGGGTAACACTTAAGGAGTCATCCAATGACTTTTTGCAGGAAGTGTTAAGCAGGCTGACCATCATGAGAAGCAGGCAGCCGGTAGAAATATATTTAATTGGAGTTTTCATTTTTTTGATCTTTAAGATGGTTAAAAGGTTACATTGAGGCCTACGGTAACTACTTTTATCTGCGGATAATATTGCCCGGTGCTTGAACTTACTTCCGGGTCAAAGTTTTTAATAGAACTCCAGGTTAACAAGTTTTGCCCGGATACATAAAATCTTACGGATTGCATGTGTAAATGCTGCATAACCACTCCCGGCAGCGTATAACCGAGGTTAGCAGTTTTTAGCCTGAGGTAGGAGCCGTTCCGCACCCACCAGGATGAGCCCTGTGTATTATTTGCAGTTGGTTGGGTTGTAATCCGCGGATAGGTCGCATTTGTATTGGTTGGTGTCCAATAATTTAATGCATCTAAAGTAGCCGAGGATGAGTTGTCAAAGGCGAACACGTTTTCATAAAAATTACGATTGGCTGCCCCCTGGAACAAAACGCTCAGATCAAAACCCTTGTAGTTGATACTTGGACTTATCCCATAAATGATCTCGGGATTATAAGATTTCCCAATAGGGACGATATCATTATTGTCAATCACCCCGTCGCCGTTCACATCCTTATATTGCAGGTCGCCTGGGTGTACAGTGCCCCATGGCTGCGTGGCAATACCCGGCTTTAGGTTACCTGATGCATCAAAATCAGCCGCTGTGAAATAACCAAGGGCCTGAAATCCAAACAAAGTCCCGAGAGGGCGGCCAGTCTGCCGGCGGTTAGGATTGTCATAGGTTGCTGAAGTTTCAAATACCTGTAACAGTTTATTCCGGGCATAAGTGATGTTTCCGCTCAGGCTTACACTTAAATCCTTATTAAAATGGTGTGAGGTACCTAAAGTAAGTTCAATACCATGATTGCTCATGGCCCCTGAATTCACCTGGGATAGTCCAATTCCGTATTCTGCCGGCACGGTAACATTTGGTGCCAATAAAATGTCGGCTCTTTTTTCATAAAAATAATCAGCTTCAAAAGTAAGCCCTCCATTCCAAAGGGTTCCTTCAAGCCCTACATCGGTTTTTTTCGCCCTTTCCCACGTGATGTTGGGATTGGCCTGGCTGCTCTCAGATAACCCCTGTGTACCTGCCCCATTGATAACTGCCGAGTTGCCGTAAAGCCCAAAAGAACTTAAGTATTGAAACGGTGAACCGGCAAGAGCACCTGATTCGCCCCACGACCCTCTGATTTTCAGGTTATTTATCCAACTAAAATTATTCTTAATAAAAGATTCTTCTGATAGTCGCCAACCAGCCGCAAAGGACGGGAAGAAACCAAAACGGTGGCCAGGTGCAAAATAATAATTACCATCATAGCGCCCTGATGCTTCAAAAAGGTATTTGCTGTTATAAGCGTAGCTTACGCGGTAAACTGCCGATTTTTGTTTCCCTTCC
>JANYAB010000415.1 GCA_025355225.1 Bacteroidota bacterium | reverse complement strand
TAGTAAAGGTTTGCGACCTATTTTGTCGGATAATAAACCAATAAGCGGCTGCAATAACATAAAAACAATCAGGGTAAGAGTAGATACCATGGTCGCCTTTTCATTGCTAAAGCCGGCCGTGTTTACCAGGAATTTTTGCATGTAGGTAGTAAACGTATAAAATGCGACGGTGCCCCCTATCGTAAGACCAATTACAGTAAACACAGCCCGGGGATGTTGGGCAAGCGCCTTCAACGTTCCGCGGTCTGCCTTTGCACGCTCTTTTGAAAATGATTCAGGTTCCTGCAGGCTGCGCCTAAGGTACATCACCGTAATCGCAAGGAATGAGCCGATCACAAATGGAATGCGCCATCCCCAGGCATGCAGCTGATCTTCGGTTAAAAATACTTTTTGCAGCAAAACCAATACGCCTGCAGCTACTAATTGCCCCATAATGAGCGTTACATATTGAAAGCTTGAATAAAACCCCCGGTGCTTTTTGGTGGCCATTTCGCTTAGGTAAGTCGCGCTGGTGCCATATTCTCCACCGACACTTAAGCCTTGTATAATACGGGCTATTAACAGCAATATTGGGGCTGCTACGCCAATTTGCTTATAACCAGGTATAACGGCGATGATCAATGAACCTACACTCATCAACAATACCGAAAATGTAAGTGCAGTTTTGCGCCCTTTACGGTCAGCAAAAGTGCCCATCAGCCAGCCACCTATGGGCCGCATTAAAAAGCCGATAGCAAAAATACCCGCCGTGTTTAATAATTGAACGGTTGGGTTATCCTTAGGAAAAAAAGATGAAGCAAAATAAAGTGAAAAAAAGGAGTAGATATACCAGTCGTACCACTCTACCAGGTTACCTAACGAGCCGCCGATGATTGATTTGATACGGTTGACAACAATGGCAGGAGATGTATCGGTTGATGGTGACTGCATTAGTTTGTTTTAGTTTGTCGACTTAAATTAATCTCATAAAAGTAAATTAATCCCCCGGAAAACCAATTTATCAAGCCATAAAATACGATTGCTTTTACCCGGATGTTGAGTATATTGTGCCATGTTTTTCACCGAAGACTTTTTGCATTACGTTTGGAAATTCCGCCTGTTTGACCGTGAAAATTTACAAACCACCACTGGTGAACCCATAGAAGTATTTTCGGCAGGACTACAAAACAGTGATGCTGGTCCCGACTTTCACAATGCAAGGCTGCGTATTGGCGACACCACCTGGGCGGGCAACGTGGAATTGCACCTCAACTCGTCCGACTGGCACAAGCATGGCCACGCGAGCGATAATGCCTATAACAGCGTCATATTGCATGTGGTGTACCGTGATGACCACCCGATTGTATTATCTGATGGGCGACATCTACCCACGCTTGAACTGCACGACCGCGTGTCGTCCGATCTGTATAACCGTTACCATAACCTTGTTTTTGGCAATCAGCAAATCATTCCCTGCGAGGGCAGCATTCGTTTTGTTGATGACATTACCTTACGCAATTGGCTGACCCGGGTACTTGTTGAGCGACTTGAAAAACGCTCGATGGCAGTGATTGCTGCTTTAGACAAAAACCGTGGTGACTGGGAGGAAACTTTTTATCAGTTCCTGGCTGCCAATTTTGGCTTTAAAACTAACGCATTACCATTTGAATTGATGGCCAAATCATTGCCGCAGCTAACACTCGCTAAACACAAAAACAACCCGTTGCAAATAGAATCGTTGATATTTGGGCAGGCTGGGTTTTTGGAAGACGATCTAACAGATGAATATCCCAAAAGCCTGAAAGAAGAGTATTCATTCTTGCGCAAGAAATATAACCTCGCTCCTATTGAGAAACATCTGTGGAAATTTATGCGCCTGCGTCCTCAAAATTTTCCAACCATCAGGCTGGCGCAGTTTGCTGCATTGATAGAACGGTCAAATCATTTGTTTTCGAAGGTGTTAGAAATAAAGGATATTGCCGGCTTAAGAAAACTATTTACTGACCTGGAAGTTAACCTGTATTGGGAAACCCATTATCGCTTTGATACGGCATCAAAATCATTATCAAAAAGTTTGGGACAATCCTCTATTGATATTTTATTATTAAATACCTTTGTATTATTCTTATTCAGTTATGGCAAGCATAACCAACAGGAGTATTATATCAACCGGAGCCTAAAAATATTAGAGCAACTGCCAGCAGAGCAAAACAATATTGTAACAAATTTTGATCTGCTGGGTATAAAGGTTAATACTGCTTTTGATTCGCAGGCGCTGTTAGAACTAAAAAATAATTATTGTAATTATAAGAAATGCCTGCAATGCGGCGTTGGAAATAAGATACTAAGAATGACCTGATATGATGCAACGGATAATTACCTTTTTTGAACGATATTCATTCGGCGTGTGTACCTATCTTGGCGAACGCTTTAACATCTCGATCTCTAAGATCCGGTTATTTTTTATTTATTCATCCTTTCTGGCTGTGGGTTTCCCACTGATCGTTTATTTCTTTGCAGGTATCGTACTTGATATTCGCAAGTATGTTAAACGCATCCATACCAGGGTTACTGATCTTTAAGGATTTCGGAAGGCGGAATTTCGATTTCGGAATTAGTAAATGCCCTTTTCTTGGTCTAAGCTAAACAGTTACCCCTTTCGTTATTTTAAAATTACTTTAGTTGCGCCATATCCAAACTTTTCTTTGTGTGCGTCCATAAACGTTTTTATCCGGTTATTGCTGCTTAAAGCTTTGTGAATATTATGTTTCAATATTCCGTTACCTACCCCATGGATAAATACAATTTCCGGAAATTGATGTACAATAGCGGCATCAAGCGAAGTGCGGAAATGGTCCATTTGGATATTCAACATTTCCGTACTGCTCAGGAACTGGTAATCATTACGCAATTTTTCAATATGCAGGTCAACTTCTTTTTGAGGTTTTTCTAATACGGTCTTTTCTTCAACCGGTTTAAAAAAACTCTCTTTTAGTTTTTCAGGATCAATGAATACTTCCGGCTCATCCAACTGCGTCAGCCAGCCGTGCTTGTTTAATAAGGGTATTTGTTTTTTTGTTCCCGAAAAGTCTTTAGCCTTAAACTTTTCATCGACAAATAACGCAGCCGGAATCTGAACGTTTTGCGTAGTATAGAACAATATTTGAAATTTAAATTTAGGCCAGAGCTGCAAATCGGCTAATTGCTCCGAGCATATTTTCACAGCAGTTTTTGGAGCGATCATTCCTGCATATTCACCCTTAAACTGCGATTGCCTATCGGTTATCAAAGTGGCTAACAAATGGAAGGAAGAGTCGTTTACCAGGTATATATGTACAACTGAATTTGCTTTGTCATCGTTAACTGCGCCTAAATAAACACCTTTACTTTGAAAAGGCTCGTTAACGCGTAAGTGGTTTTCGGTCGTTTGTGCATCCTTTTCCGGCTTTTTTTCAAACCCATGAACGGTAGTGACTTTGCTTACCTGTACAGGTATCTCGAAATCATCTTCTCCGGTTACCCCTATCATTTGGTCGTCTATTATCCGGGTAACGTAACCTTCCATTTTTTCGTCAACAAAACGCACAAAATCTCCTAACTTATATTTCATTTCATTCAATTAATTTAGCTGCAAAGATACCTCATATTAGCACTATCGTTTTTATTATATAACACTAACTTTACTTAGTATAATTTATACATCATTTGCAATGACACTTAGTAAATCATCCTTCAACCAATCCAATCTGGAACATTTATTCGTTCACCAGTTGAACAGGGTAAACTGTACCAAGGGTTATCTTATCAGAAATCTTCCGTTATTGGTAGAAATGGCTTCATTTAAAAACATGAAACTGGCCATACAAGAGGACCTTGATGACGTAAAAAAACAGCAATTGCGCATTGATGAAATGTATAAATTACTGAACTCACAGCCGTCGGACGAAGGCTGTGAAGTAATTAAATCAGTACTGGAAGAAGCATTTAACCTGGGTAATAACACAGGCAAATCAACCATTATGAATGATATGGATATCATATTATACATGCAGCTGATCGAGCACATAGAATTGACTTCATTCAGGATGTTAAAATTGATAGCTCAATTTATTGGCAACGATGAAGTTACACAGATGGTAAAAGAATGCTTTGATGAGAATATAGACAATGACAAACTTTTTATACTGATATCAGAAGAATACCTTGCGGCAAAATCAGTTGATGTGAAATAAATAGGGGGAGTATTAGCTGGCTAATCAAA
>JANYAB010000409.1 GCA_025355225.1 Bacteroidota bacterium | reverse complement strand
TAAAGTTCCTTTTACAAAAACGGCGTTAACTTTCGCCGACCAGTTGCAAAGAATTAAAGATAGAGGTCTTCATGTAGAGGATGACAAAAAAGCTATTTTTCTACTGGAAACAATCAGCTATTATAGACTAAGCGGATACTGGTATCCGATGCTCGAAACACCCAAACACACGCACATATTCAAACCTAATTCATCGTTCAATTCATCGTTTAGCTTATACTGTTTTGACAGGGAACTTAGAAAGTTAATTAATGGTGAGTTAGAAAAGATTGAGGTAGCCATACGTGCCAAAATGATATACATTTTATCACATACTTATGGTGGTTTTTGGTTTACAGATAATTCCTTGTTCGTTGATGCAAATAAGCTGGGTGCAACTATAAAGAGCCTGAAAAAGGAATATGACAGGAGCGAAGAAGAATTTATACCCATTGCCCCCTTGTTGGATTATGTTTGAGATTTCGTCATTTGGCAATTTGTCGAGCCTATACAAAAATCTAAAACCTCTACCGGAGAAAAAAGCTATTGCGTTGCACTTTGGCTTAGATAGTACGACATTTGAATCGTGGTTACATAGCTTTGGGTATGTGAGAAACATCTGCGCACATCATTCGCGCTTGTGGAATAGGGAACTAAGGATAACACCAACCCTACCGGGACGTCCTAAAAATCAATGGCTTTCTATCACAACAAAAGTTAATTCAGTAACGGGTAGTTCTACCAGTATCAGCAAAAGAAGCTATTGCACTCTGTCGATGATTTTGTATTTACTTCAGACGATTAATCCAAACCATACCTTTAAGGTGAAATTTTATAAATTGTTAAAAAAGTACCCCAACGTTGATGTTGCTTCTATGGGATTTACACGCGAATGGAAAAATGAAAAACTTTGGCAGGTAGATGGATTTTTTGATAAGGTGATTAATTATTTCAAAAAGAAAGTGTAGTATCTTTACCCCCAACTGCTATATCATTACCTTTTGTAATATAGGTTATGGTTTACAGCTAACGCATATGCCGATATGAAAATAAAGATAACACAGCCTCTTTGGCAGGTTGCAGCTTTAGGGGTGCTTGCCGGTATGCGGACTACTTCAGCACCAGCTATTGCGGGTTATATTTTGAGGTATCATTATTCAAAGGGGCTTTCAAATTCATCAGTGGGCCTTTTGCGATCTGAAGAATTAGCCACAGCTTTAAAAATCCTGGTGATAGTGGAATTTATAGCTGATAAACTACCTTCAACGCCCAAACGTATAAAACCATTTTCTTTGGTGGCAAGGTGTCTTTCAGGTGGATTGGCCGGTACAAGTATCTGTAAGGCAAGTGGAGACAACGCTTTAACAGGCGCTATATTGGGCGCTGGTTTTGCATTTGCCGCAACTTTTGGAAGCTATTATTTACGCAAAAGTATAGTCAGAGGTGCACGCATTTTCGACCCGATAGTTGGCGCTATTGAAGATGCCCTGGTACTGGGAGCGGGTGAAGGATTAATTAAAACTGCATAATTAACCGGAATTTATTATTTACTGTGCACTTAATGTTTAAAACGTTAATATGACAGTATTATTTATGGATTTTTTGATAGATTTGTTTAAAAAGTCAGGAATGTTATTATATAATGTTTTGAGTTTGCCACACTTTATAAAGCTATCTATCAATGAATGCAGGAAATGATCAGCAGGATATAAAAAAGGAAAAAATTTTAGAAGCAGCCTATTTGCAATTTCTGCATTACGGTTATTCAAAAACAACAATGAATGAAATTGCAGGAGCTCTGTCGATGTCCAAAGCTTTGTTATATTATTACTTCCCTGATAAAAGTCATTTATATATAGCCGTCACCCGTAAACTGGCTTCTGATTATTTAAAAATTCTGGAAGGTAAAATAGCCAGCGTCGCCAGTTTAAAAGAAGCATTTGTATTGCAGATCGACACGCATCATGAATTTATAGTTACTAACTATAATTTCTTCGACTTTTTTAGGCTTAATGAGCAGAATCTCCCCGACACAATATGGGAAATAGTAGACAATATACGTCAAACCGAAATGAACTTGTTAGGTGATGCAATAAATGCGGAGGCAGCTAAAGGCAAGATCAAGCCTGTTGATAATCCGCGCGAAATTGTTGACCTGTTGCTGGACGCACTGCAAGGGGTAAAAACAGGCGCGGCAAGATATAAAAAGAACAGTTTCCCCCGAAAAGAACATCTTGATGAAATTCATAAAAAAAGATTGCTGCTGGTTGA
>JANYAB010000405.1 GCA_025355225.1 Bacteroidota bacterium | reverse complement strand
TCCATCCCGGTATAATAGTGTCAAATGTGGTAAAAAAGGCAGGTTTCATATCTTGTTTAAACAATGGCTGTGCATTTTTAAATTCAACAAGAAACGAAACATTACTCCTTTCGGCCAACAGTTCGTTAAAATGGCTGTATCCTTCCATTTTGCTTAAAAACTTACGATTAATATAACTATCATCATAACTGGCAAGCTCTGATAAACTGTTGGTTAATATCAGATAATTATCTATAACCTTATAATAAGGCTTTTTAAAGACTGTAAACGCATCTCCTAAAAGTAATTGGGGTAAATTTTCATAATTGAACTGACCTATATCACCATTGTTCATTTTGCTGATATTCAACATTAAAGTTTTCAGCTTTGAGCCATCCTTAACTTGCACTATTGCTATTTTTTCCCTGTAGCGCGTAGTAATAACGGCAAATTCATTGGCAAGCAGTCGGGTGAATTCAGTTCTCAGTCCGATACCGGTTTCGGATTTAATTTTTTCGAGAACAGCTGCCTTTTTAGATTCATCACTCGCTTTACTTTGCCAGTTGGATAGATCCGATTCGTACTTTTGCGCATCCGAAACAGCAAAGGTCACAAAGTAGGCTGTTGTTGACGGAAAAATTTCCTTTAAATGATTGGTAACCGGTTGCTGGGACCTGAACAGGCTTAAGTAACTATCTTCCTTACTGTTTTGGATTTGGGTGATCCCGTTAAACATCAGGGCATCACTTTTATAGTTTAAACTTAATGCGGCAAAGGCGGGTAATTGCCTGAAATTTTTAAAAATGTCGATATTTTTATTGATGAATAACTGCCCGAACAGCGGCGATAAGGCCTCATAATTTACATACAAATTAGCCAATGAATTTGAACTTTGCTTGTCAGACATTAACACAAATGCTTGTTGCTCCTTTTTATCATCATATTTAGCATACGCTTCGGCTATATCTTTAGAAAAACTGCCCGAAAGCGTATGGTCTTCTTTATCAATTAAATAAAATCGTTTCTTTAAAGTGTTTAAATAAATAACATAAGCCCGTTTACCACCAAGGCTGCTCGTATTGATTAGCATACCACTTTTTGGCTGTTTTGCAAGTTGATCAAACACATCCGGTTGAAATCCTTTTGTTACAGATATTGTAATCAGGAAATCAATATCATTGCCTTGCTGAGGGTGCAAGGAAATAAATAAATTTTGCCCATTTAAATATTGCCCGATTAACGGATTCTCCAGCAGTTGTTTGCGCAGTACATCCATTTCGGTAAGTTTTTCTTCGCCGGCAACGGTTGTAAATAATTTACTTCCGGCAAAAATGTCGTAGAAACCTTTTTCATTATTAAATTCGAATATTAAGGAGGCATCATTCGGTATTGTAGCCATAATCCGGCTGGTATGCTGTGTGGTGGTATTTAAATTTCTAAAGTAGACAACTGTCACCAGCACAGCAGCGATTAACAATATTAGAGTACCAAATATCAGTCGTTTCATGGCTGCTTATCTTACAAAGGTAGATTTTTACGGTGCATCGGTAAAGTAATACTTTCAATTGGTAACTTAGCATTTTAAATCCCAATGAACAGACGAATAATTATTACGGCCTCAATTTTTGGTTTGTTAGGAGTGGTAGCCGGTGCTTTTGCTGCTCATGGTTTAAAACCCCTTTTAACGCCTCAGCAACTCGAAGTTTGGCAGACCGCGGTGCAATATCAATTTTACCATGTTTTCGCTTTATTATTTCTTTCTACCGTTACCCGCTTCAAAGAGAACACGGTCAAAATTATTTACTACCTGTTTACTTTGGGGATAATCTTGTTTTCAGGTTCCCTATACTTACTTTCTACTAGTAAATTATTAGGGTGGAAATGGTTGGATGCCATGGGCCCACTTACACCACTTGGCGGGTTGATGTTTATTGCCGGCTGGGCGACATTTGCATTAACGGCATTCAGAAATAAATAAACCATGCTTGAATTTGCAGAAGTACAACATACCGACAGGGATACGCTTTTTGTTGAAGTAATTCTGCCCTTAGGTATTGCTAAAAACTATACCTATCGTGTGCCCTTCCAGTTAAATGATTCGGTTGCAATTGGTAAACGAGTGGTTGTTCAGTTTGGCAAGAGTAAATTATATACCG
>JANYAB010000363.1 GCA_025355225.1 Bacteroidota bacterium | reverse complement strand
CGAAGGGGAATTCATCCTTTTTTAACCGGAAGGGGGTGTTGAACCTGCCCTGCATCCAGTCCTTAGCATACTGTTCGGGATTAGTCTGGCCGCTGAAATCCAGTTCGGTTAACCGGGTTGTATTAAAATCACTATCATATTGATAAAGGAAGTCCCGTCCCTGTAAATCAAACCTCATTTTAAAGGCATCGAATACCCCGGGAGCTGAGCTGATAACTTCCTGAAACTTTTCTTTATGCAAATTCCCTTTTAATACGATATAGCCTCCAATATTATACTGGGGGCTATCTGTATTTAAAAGCTGATCCATAAATACATCCTGCTGGGCAGGATGTAAAGGAAAATAGTGTTTGGGCATAGATATAATTCAATATTAATCAAGGATAAGATATAAAAAACAGCGCTTGCAATTAATGCTAAATCATACTGGCTTGTTTTTCGTATAAAAGTTCTTTTTCACCATATAACCGCTCGGCTACAATACCCCTTTGGGTGCACAGTTCCACCAATTTGTTGGATTGTACAATGGGGTTCGATTCATCGGTATATTTTATACTGCTGATAAATTCGCACCAGGGTTCCATCCCCATGGCATACACATAGATCTCTTTGGGATTGAATATATCCACCAGCGCCATCCCTTTTTTACAATCTGAACCCGCTAACCGCCTGCTCCCATCCATATCCCGGGGTAACTTTTTCGTCAGCAAGGGCCCGTAAAGCCAGGTCAGCGGCGCCCCGTCACATTCCATCCCGATGAAGATCACATCCGCATCCCCGATATGCCGGTGGATATGATCGTACAGCCTCGGCTCCACGATCCGCGAATCGGCCAAAAACATCAGCTTAAAATCGCCTATTTTTACCAGGTAGCAGCTCTTGGTCAGGATATTCATGTCACTGTGCTCCCCGATAAAGGGTAAGCCCGTGATGATGGCATCTTTAAAAGGGATCGTCTGCATCTCGTCCATAGCGATCACATTGGTAAAGCCCACGTGCTCGAACATCAGCTTCAGGTCCGGGTCCTCCAGTTTGCCGCTGTTGGTGCGCGGTACGATCAGGTTCCTGATCTTGTGCCGCAGGGGCAGTAGGGTCTCGAACAGGATATGGTCCTGGTGGTTGTGCGTGATCAGTACATAATCGATCGTATCGGGCAGGTCGGCATCTGAAAAATGCGACACATCTGAATGGTAACCGTAATAGCTGATCAGCGGGTCTACCAGGATACTGATGTCTTTGGTTTCTACCAAAATACAGGCATGACCGAAATAGCGCATCCGGATCTTATCTCCCGTATATTTCTGGTACGGTGGCGGCGCCTCTTCCGTAAAAAAAGTTTCAAAAAGGGCTTCCTGTGCCGGGGAGATCCCACAGATGGTTTTGATATAATCATAGCTTTGGGGCGTCCTTTTCATTTTGGCCAGCTCATCAATGCCCAGGTGGTCAAAGGGAATGTCCAGGTGCAGCACATCTGGTTCCGGCAGACGCGGCGTGCTCAGGCAGAAGGGACGCTCATCGTTATTGGTGATCCACATCGCGATGCTCTGCGAGCTTTTGTTATAAAACTCGCTTTCGTACAATAGCGATTCGAAAAAACGGAAGCCCGGGTTATTGAACCGGTCATAAAACAATTCTACATAGCCTTTCAGTATCTCGGGTACTTTCGGGTACATATCCTCCAGGCCAAAGCCTTTGGCTTCTGCCGCCAGCAGCTTATCCAGCTCTTTGACCGCTTTGGCAAACTCTATCACTTTTTCCTGTTTCCGGTACGATTCTTTTTCCAGTGCCGTTACTTCTTCTATCCGGCCCCCGCCGAAATCCATAAACGGGCCGCCCCGCATTTTGGGGTTCAGCACTGCATTGGCATGGATGGACGGGGCCATCAGGTACGATTCGATGATCGTCAGGTGCCTGCCTACAATATTCATCGCCGCTGTTGCAGGCGATACCAAATGGCTCCAGGCATACCACTTATCTACTAATGGTTCTAAAACCACGTTGGGCTTAAGATATAGCTGTTTGTTATTCATAGTTTGAAGAAATGGTTTGATTTATTAGGTTGATTAATTTATTAGTTTTTCTGATATGGTTTCAAGTATATTGTCACTATGCTTGAAGATGAAAAAATGTCCACCCTGCATTTGTTTAAAATCTACCGGCAGGTTCGTTTCATTTTGCCACAATAAAATATCTTCATTTTTCATATCCTCTTCGGTGCCGGTAATAACTGTTATTGGTATATTTAATGGGGCGTGATCCTTATAAATATACGTTTCGCTAACTTTAAAATCATTCCGAAGTATTGGCTCTAAATAGTTTAATAATTCTTCGTTTTGCAAGACTTCATCAGGCATACCGCCCAAATCCTTGATTTCATCGATAAACTCGCTTTTGGAAAGTAAAGAACGCTTTTTTTCTAACCTCGAAGAGGAGGACGGCCCCGTCGTGCCCGTGATAAATATATGTTCAGGCTGATTGTGATGGCTTTCGGATAGTTTCAATATCAATAAGTAAGCCATTAATCCCCCTAAACTGTGCCCGTAGATGGCATATTTCTCTTTGCCCACTACGGCTTTCACTTGCCGATACAAATCATCAACAAGGGCATGCACATCGGAAACTAATTGCTCTTTCATCCTCGTACCCCTTCCTGGATATTCAAGCGTAATAATATTTAAAAAAGATGGCGCTTTGTCGAATAATTTCCTATAAGAATACTTGTTTCCACCAGCGAATGTCAGACAAAGCAAATTTATTTTCTTCCTCATTTAATTTATTTCGTGGTATATGATATTTGCTTAAATATACTTAAATATTAATAAATATGCATAAGGGTTTTTACGTGAAAAAACCAAAATATGTTTATATTTCATTCTTTTTCCCGCGCATTTCACGTAGCACGATTAGGAAATTTGCCAACGTTGCGGACAGACGGCAAAGAAATATGGAAAACAATTCATTAATTCAATTGGTAGTTAATTTAATAAATTAATAAAATTATTTTATTAATAAGGGGAAAATTCATTTGCATGGGGCGTGCATTTGTATAAATTTGTAATTAATGATTATTAAAAGTGGAGTAAAATCACCAATTCAGGGATTATTTTACCCAATTGAGAACTGCTGAACTATTAGTCGGATAGAATTTTCTGGCTGCGATGGAAACAAAAAACGCGGATAACATTTCTGAAAACCGCGTTTTTTATATAATGATATTAGTTTTTATAATATTTTCGGTTTCAAAGCCCCCTTACCGAAACGATAACTAAGGCTAATTTCATGCGTTGCGTTATTATAGCCCCCCAGGTTATTGGATGTTGTACCGAACTGGTAGCTGTAACCTACATGAAATGCATTTATATTTAAAGTTATGATTCCCGCCATCTCATTGTTGGTGCGGTAGTTTAAACCTATACCAAACACCTGCTTCATATAAAATGTACCGGATATATCTGCGATGAGGGGTACTCCATTTGCATAGGAAATTAATGTAGCCGGCTTAAATTCTACATCGTCATTTACATTGGTTATTAATGCCCCCGAAAAATAATAATGGTTCCTGAAATTGGTGTTATCTTGTACTGACGCCGTACCTAAACTATTTATTGTTAATTCAGGCACTGATACGCCAATATAATACCAGTCGGTATAATACATAATTCCAAAGCCTATATTGGGTTTAGTTTCCCTGACATCATTCCTGAATGCAGGATCTGACGGATCCAATGTGGAATAACCGGCTACATAGTTTCTTAAGCCAGCATTGATTGATACTCCCAGATAATCTTTTTCGCCCAATTGTATCCCTTTGGCAAAATAGGCGTTTACCTCGGTTTGATGCTCTACAGCAAACTGGTCATTAAACAAGATCAATCCTGCTGAGCCGTTGATCGACTCCAGCGGAATATTCCCGTTAAACAGAAAGGTAGTGGGTGCGCCATCTATTCCTATCCATTGCTTGCGCGCCAGTGTATTTATTGATCCTGACTTATCCAGCAGTGAATAGGCAGGGTTGAGCGGAGTCAGGTTATCCATGTACTGAGTGTAACTGAAGGCTTGCTGCTGTGCAACAACCTTGCTAACGTTTATCAGTATTAAGAACAGGCTTAACGCAACTATCAGTGTTTTTTTTTCTTTATTTAATCTATCCATCAGCCCTTTGTTCCAAATCCTGTCACTCAAGTAGTTTTTAATTATGAAGCAACCCGTTTATATTTATTTTCTTCTT
>JANYAB010000353.1 GCA_025355225.1 Bacteroidota bacterium | reverse complement strand
ACAATAAGTCAAAAGGAATGTGCTCAAATGTTTACCGGGGTAGCCATTAACCAGGATTACTACGGAACGGAAAAGATCATACATCAAAAAGGAAGTAAGATCATTCTTACTGCCAGCGGAATGTTAACAGGGGGGCGGGTTTTAGAATATCTAAAACATTATATTACAGATTCGAAGAATACGATATTGATGATTGGTTACCAGGCGGAAGGTACACGTGGACGCGCTTTGTTGAATCAAACGCACGAAATAAAGATCCACGGACAGTATTACGATACCAGGGCTGAAGTAAAAGAGATCGGCGGATTGTCTGCACATGCAGATCAGGCAGAATTGATTACCTGGTTAAAAGAATTTACAACCCTTCCGCAGCATATTTACCTTGTTCATGGAGAGCCATGCGCGCAGGAAGCATTCAGGGTAAAGGTAAAAGATGAATTGGGTGCTAACGTGACTATACTTAAGCAGGACCAAAAGGAATTTCTCTTCACAACGTTAGCCGGAAAACATTAATTTTCAAAATCATGCCAGCAATTATAACCATAACATTTAATCCTGCACTTGATAAAAGCACATCGGTGGCGGAATTGGTCCCCGACAAAAAATTGAAATGCACATCCCCTATTTGCGAACCGGGTGGTGGTGGTATCAACGTAGCCCGGGCCATTAAAAAGCTTGGCGGAGAGGCCACTGCAGTTTATTTGGCAGGCGGATGTATTGGAAGAAAAATCACAGAAATGCTTTCCGCCGAGTTTGTTGAAACCATCGTGATTGACATCCGGGAAGATACCAGGGAAAACCTGGTTGTTGCAGACATAACTAATGATAAGCAATACCTTTTTGACATGCCCGGACCAAAAATAAATGAGTTTGAGTGGCGGGCCTGCTTAAATACAATAAAGCACATACCTGGTGTAGAATATATTATTGCAAGTGGTAGTTTACCACCGGGGGTACCCACGGATATTTTTGCAAGATTGGCTTTGATTGCGCGAAAGAAAAATGCAAGGTTGATTGTTGATACTTCTGGCGAAGGATTGAAAAAAGCTGTGCAGGAAGGGGTTTATCTGATAAAACCCAATTTGAGAGAATTAGCTTCGCTGGCCGGAAAAGATGAATTAGGTATTGAATCGGTTGCTGATGTAGCAAGGGGGTTGATTGGCAAGGGAAATTGTGAAGTGGTGGTGGTTTCTATGGGAGCACTCGGCGCTACGCTGGTGACAAAGGACCTGGCCGTAAATATAAAACCTCCGTCACAACATATAAGAAGTACAGTAGGTGCGGGAGATAGCATGGTAGCCGGTATTGTCCTGGGTTTAGCAGGAAATAAAAGTTTAACAGAGGCGGTTCAATATGGTGTTGCCTGTGGTACAGCCGCGACTATGAATCCAGGCACTGAACTATGCAGAAAAGAAAATGCGGAGCATCTATATAGAATAATACAAAAAGAGGTATTGGTTCCGAATTAATTATAACTAATGGCAAAAATATTTTGATAAACTGCAAGTTGGAACCGTACAGTTTTAAGCTTTTACAGGGAAAGTTAATATAAAAATACTGCCTGTATTTTCGCTGCTTTCAAAACTTATTTGCCCATTCATCAAATCTGTATAACGTTTTACAATATTAAGGCCCAGTCCGGTTCCCTCAATATCAATTGTATTTTGTGCGCGAAAAAAGGCCTCAAATAAATGAACCTGATCCTGTTTTGGTATACCTATGCCATTATCTTTTACTGCGATCCGGCATTCGGCCTTAATTATTTCGGTTTTTACTTCAATCACTTTTTTGTTATACGAGTATTTAATGGCGTTTGAAATCAGATTGATAAGGCAATGCCTAAGTAAATTATTATCCAAATATACTCTTGATACCTTTCCTGAATGGATGTAATCGATTTTTTGCTCTGATTTGGCCTGCATCTGCATTTCCTCAACTATTTCTTCGCATAGTTTCTTAAGGTTAAAATTTGTACATACAGCTGCTAATTTTCCGGATTCAATCCGCTCAACTGATAAAAAGTCGTTTAAATTTTCCGTTAGATTATTTACAGCCGATTTAATCTTTTCCAGGTGTAAAAAAATCTTCCCCTTATCCAAACGATCATAGTAACGTTCGATTAACGATGCCGACAGGAGGATGCTGCTTAACGGCGTTCGAAATTCGTGCGAAGCGATGGATACAAAGCGCGTTTTTAAGTGATTAAACTCTATTTCTTTTAAAAGAGAAGTTTTAACTTCCTCTTTTGTTTGTTCAAGGGTTTGTACCATGTTTTGCAAAAAAAGCGTTCTTTCGGCTACTACCACTTCAAGCTCGTTATTATGTTGCTGTAACTTCATTTCAGTTTCTTTTTCGAGGCTGACGTCATGAATAATACCTACATATGCGCTCTTACCATGATACTTAACCTCGCTTACAGCCAGCCTGGCCGGGAACAAAGATCCATCTTTTTTAAGCCCCACTACTTCACGCCCTATTCCAATAATATGCGGTTGCTTAGTATGCCTGTAACGTTGCAGGTATTCGTTATGGAGATCACTGTCGGGGGAAGGCATGAGCATGCCTATATTCCCGCCGTATAATTCTTTAGTTGCATACCCAAATAAGGAACAGGCGGATGGATTCACCAACAGCATACACCCGTCCTGATCAATGACAATAATGCCATCAATAGCATTTTCGATAATGGCTTTTAAAAGTGCTGCATTATACATCGTTAAACAGGCTGAGGTTTAAAGCGAACCGTTTTAGATCTGGCTCGGTTAGTCATGCTCGAATAGTAATTTAAACGGTTTTATTTTGGCCCTGGGCTTCAGATTAAATTGTTTGATGCTTTTTTCAATGATCAGGTTAACAGCTTCGTCAATACTGTCTGTTACCATAAATAAATGAGCATCATCATTACTTATTGTCGCGTTTTTATTCATTTGTTCAATATGCGCCAACAAATCCTTATGATATTCTTTTCCGAAAATGATGATGGGAAAGTCGTTTATCGTACGGGTTTGTATCAAGGTAAGGGCTTCAAAATACTCATCTAAAGTTCCATACCCACCCGGCATTACCACAAAGGCGAAGGAGTATTTAACCAGCAGCACTTTACGGACAAAAAAGTGCTTCATATTTATCCATTTATCCAGATACGGATTAGGTTTCTGTTCCACCGGAAGCTGTATATTGCAGCCTACCGACCTGCCGTTCACGTCTTTTGCTCCGCGATTTGCCGCCTCCATTAAACCGGGGCCGCCACCCGTCAGAATGGTAAAACCCAGCCGCGCAAAAGCTGCAGCAGCCTCGCGGGTTAGCTGGTAGTAAGGATGGTCCTCTTTAAACCGGGCCGAGCCAAACATTGTAATACATGGTCCTATAAAGTGAAGCGCCCGAAACCCCTTGACAAATTCAAACATTGTTTTGAAAGTAAACTTTAGTTCGTTCCACCTTGATTGCGGTCCCTC
>JANYAB010000328.1 GCA_025355225.1 Bacteroidota bacterium | reverse complement strand
ATTCTGTTCGCGGATCTGTTCTGGTCCGTTTTGGCACTGCTGTGTGCAGGGGTCCTTCGGTATAAATCTCTTCCACCCCTTGAAAACTGGAGTTCCCCCTACTCTCTGCTTCCGTTTCTTGCCGCGACTTTGGTGCTCTGGATCTTTCTATCAGCATGGATGAAGCTTGACTGCTTCCGTGGAGGCTGGCATTTTCCTGCCGTGCTGGCTCACCTGTTTCTGGCCGTATCTTCCTTAATGTGTATCCTGCTTTCGGCAGGCTACCTGACCAATAGGTTTGTATCCCGCCTGGCCTTGGGCTACTTTGGCATTCTGCTGGCCAATTCTGCAGATGATTTGGATAAAATGCATAATGAATATGAGCAAATGGTGAAAAGGCTGCCTATAACTGATAAAAACTACGATCATATTTACAGCCACGCCGATACATACGTTAAATCATACGTTGAAACTGGCGACGAACAGCATTCAGGAACATTTATTGTAATTACCGCTATAACCATTTTTGTTTTAATATTAATGATATTACCTACTTTAAACCTGGTCAACATTAATATTACCCGCATCATGGAGCGCTCGTCCGAGATTGGCGTGCGCAAGGCATTCGGTGCTTCATCGCGTACATTAGTTTACCAGTTTATCGTCGAAAACATTATCCTTACTTTATTAGGCGGGGTGATAGGGATCATTCTATCTGTGATTGCGCTGCAGGTGATCAATAGTGCCAATTTGATCGCAAATCTCGAGCTAACAATCAACTTCACGGTATTATTCATCGGATTATTGGTTTGCCTTGTTTTTGGATTAGTTTCCGGCGTTTATCCTGCCTGGCGCATGTCAAAATTGAATGTGGTTACCGCCTTAAAGGAGCAATAAATATTATCAATTCATTTAAATTAAAATATTATGTTCAAGCATTTATTTAAGCTGATCTGGAATAAAAAGAAGCAAAACTTTTTATTGATGTCCGAGATGTTGGTCTCGTTCCTGGTCATATTCGCAGTGTTTACACTGATGGTGTATTATTATAACAATTATAAAAAACCAATTGGATTGGATTATGAGAACTTATGGGTGGTTGACTATAATAACACTTACAATACAAAAAGTACCGACTCTCTCAATATCTTTTATGAAAATTTGAGGCAAACCATTAAAGCTCTGCCACAAGTAAAAGAAATTAGCTTTTGCAGCAGTAATGTTCCATTTTCGAATAATCAGTGGACAGGAAGTGTTAATTATAAAAATGCAAAGCCCGATGCTGATTTCTATGTTGCAGAAGATAGCTATAGGGATGCTTTAAACATTAAGTTATTAGAAGGAAGGTGGTTTAATAAGGGCGATGCCGTTGCGAAGACCCACCCAGTTGTTATAAATAATGAGCTGAAAGAAAAATTATTCGGCACAGAAGAAGCTGTTGGAAAATTAGTTGGCGAGGGTGATAGCAAAAACACCCTGCGGGTAATAGGTGTGATTCAAGGCATTAAAGCAAAAGGCGATTACTCACCCGCAAAGGCTGCCATATATAAAAGAACAGATACCGGTTCGTTTCATGGCTTGGCAAAAATAATGATAAAAGTTACCCCTGATGCTGACGCGGCTTTTGAAGGCCGTTTATATAAGACACTGGCTAATTACATGAAAACCTCTAATGTAGAGATTGAACACAGTTCTAATATGCTAAAAAGCAAAAATCTTTTTAACATAGTGCCCATGATTGTGACGTTAATAGTGGCCTGCTTCCTGATCATAAACGTAGCACTCGGGCTATTTGGGGTGTTGTGGTACAATATCAACAAACGAAGAGGGGAGATAGGTCTGCGGCGTGCTATAGGAGCTTCCGGACAGGCGGTATCATCACAACTGGTTTTCGAATCGCTTATCCTGGCAACGCTATCATTAATAGTCGGGACATTCTTTGCCATCCAATTCCCTTTATTGAATGTGTTCGATCTGCAAGCCGGTGTTTATATTGTTGCAATGATATTATCAGTGATATTTATTTATTTACTGGTGTTTCTCTGCTCACTCTACCCCGGCAGGCAGGCGGCGGCTATTTACCCGGCAGTGGCCTTGCATGAAGAATAATTGTCTGAACCCGGATTTATCAGATTTGTTGGATTTATCAGATTTTTATTTTTGGCTAAACTCTAATCAGGATAATATGCTTAATCCGGGTTCAGACAATACGATTTGCTTATACTTGTACATTCAACCATATGATACTGATCATTGATGATGATATTGCCGTACGCACCTCCTTACTGTTGCTCTTAAAAAGCGACGGTTTTGAGGCAATTGGCACCCCTTTGCCCGGCGAGGCGCTTTCCATCATCAAAAAGGAAAGCCCGGAATTGATCCTCCTGGACCTTAACTTTTCAATCGATACTTCCGGTGCCGAAGGGATGCTATTGTTGGGCAGTATTAAAAAAATAAATCCTGCCATTCCTATCATACTCATCACCGGCTGGGGCAGTATCGAACTGGCAGTTAAGGGAATGAAACTGGGCGCTAATGATTTTATTAATAAGCCCTGGAACAATGAACATTTGCTGCAATCGGTAAGGACACTGATCGATCTGCAGGATAAAAAGGCGGAACACCGCACTCGTAAACAGTTAGATAGCAAATACAATTTTCAGCATATTATAGGCGAAGACCCTAAGATGCTGGATATATTAGAAACCATAGGGCGTGTTGCAAGCACTGATGCTTCCGTATTGGTAATGGGAGAAAGCGGCACAGGCAAGGAACTGATTGCCGAAGCTATTCACCAAAACAGTCTTCGGCGCAATAAACCGTTCATAAAAATAAACCTGGGAGGCATTTCGACCTCACTTTTTGAAAGCGAAATGTTCGGTCATGTGCGCGGTGCATTTACCGATGCCCGGTTCGATAGGGTGGGACGTTTCGAAATGGCCAACAAAGGGACAATTTTTTTAGATGAGATAGGCGACCTGGACGCCAGCAGCCAGGTAAAACTTTTGCGTGTGTTGCAGGACCGTACGTACGAGGTTTTAGGCAGCAGCCGAACCAAAACAGTTGACGTGCGGGTAGTTTGTGCGACCAACAAAAACCTGGACGAAATGGTGACCCGAACCACCTTCAGGGAAGACTTATTATATCGCATCAACCTGATCACCGTTTACCTGCCCGCCCTGCGCGACCGGCCAAAGGACATACCCTTGCTGGTTAATTTCTTTATCGATAACCTTAAGGAAATATACAACCGGCCGTCGTTGTCTATACAGAACACTGCGATGAAATGGTTGCAAAATTTACCTTTACCCGGTAATATCCGGCAATTGAAAAACCTGGTCGAAAGGTCCATTTTGGTAAGCAAAAAGGATGTTCTGGAAATTGAAGATTTCAGATCGCAATTGGAATTATCACCGACGAAAAGAGGTAATTTAGCTTTGCCGGGTGTGGGTGCAATAACATTGGAGGAAATGGAAGTCGAAATGATAAAAAGGGCGCTTGAATATCATAAAAATAAAATAGCAAGAGCAGCAAAATCTTTGGGGCTAACGCGCAGCGCATTGTACCGCCGGCTGGATAAATACCAAATCCCCTACGATGAAGCTGAGGACTAAATATTTATTATTTGTTGTCATCCTGCACCTCATCGCCCTGGTGCTCACCTGGTTTATTTTTGAGCAGAATAGGATATTCTTTATTGCGTCTGAAGTATTCATACTTATTTCGATTCTTATTTCGTGGAATCTGTACCGGCAATTAATTCAGCCGCTTAAATCACTCATGCAGGGGGTTGATGCCATTAAGGACCAGGATTTCAATGTGAAATTTCTGCCTACCGGTAAGCACGAGGTTGATCAGTTAATAGATGTATATAACCAGATGATGGATCATTTACGTACCGAACGGACCTTGCAGGAGCAGCAGCATTTCTTCCTCGAGAAATTGATCCACACTTCACCGACGGGAATTATTATCCTTGACTACGATAATAATATTCAACAGATCAATCCCAAAGCCATGCAAATATTGTCAATTGACGAAAAAAGCCTGATCAATCATTCGGTTGATGAACTGCCAGATCATTTTTTGAAACATATTAAAGAACTACAGTCGGGCGAATCGATGACCATAAAACTGGGCGGCGCAACTACCTATAAGCTCCAAAGAGCATATTTTATCGACCGTGGCTTTTCGCGCGATTTTATTATGATAGAGGAGTTGACGGCCGAAATATTGGCTGCCGAAAAAAATGTTTACGGCAAAGTGATCCGTATGATGGCACACGAGGTAAATAATACCATTGGCCCGGTAAATTCAATCATTCAATCAACACTCAAAACCGATCAGTTATGGGAAGGCCATCACTCC
>JANYAB010000297.1 GCA_025355225.1 Bacteroidota bacterium | reverse complement strand
GGAGCTACAGGAGCTACAGGAAAAACAGGAACCGGAAAAACCGGGGCCACTGGAAAAACCGGTGTCACCGGACCAACTGGCGCAACGGGAGCTACCGGTGCGACAGGATCTAACGGAGTACAGAGCTATATAATAAGCAACCAGGATGTGCCGGTATCAGGAGTAACCTTATCAGTGCCTGCGATAACTCAAAACGTTATTGACAATGGAGTAGTACTGGTTTATTTTAGTGCTACCGGAATCACGGGTCCCTGGTATACCTTACCCTACTCTAATATTAATACCACCATTTCCTTGGTTAGCGTTGGTGTTGGCCACGTAACTTTGATATCAACCACTTATCAAAGAGGGCTTTATTTCAAGATAGTTGTAAAGATCTAAAAAATTAGACGGACAAAACGTTATGACTATACATTGCAAGTAAAAAAGCGGAGCTAATTGCGATAATAATTACTTTTGAAGAATAATGCTGGTCCTATTATTCTTATACATCAAATGTCAATTAACCTCTCGATTCGAACCGTAACCCCCCAGGATTATAATCAGTGGCTCCCTTTATGGGAAGGGTACAATGCATTTTATGGACGTTCGGGCGCAACCGCGCTTGCGCCTGAAATAACCGGGATGACCTGGAGTAGATTTTTTGATGCAGATGAGCCTGTTCACGCGCTGGTTGCTGAGAGTGACGGCAAACTCGTCGGTATAGCACACTATATTTTCCACCGCAGCACCACAGCCATCGGGCCGAATTGTTATTTACAGGATTTGTTTACAACAGAGATGGCTCGTGGCAAAGGAGTAGCAAGGGCTTTAATTAACGAGGTTTATGAGCGTGCAAAACTTGCTGGAGCCGCTCGTTTGTACTGGCAAACGCACGAAACGAACATTACTGCAATGCATCTTTATAACAAAGTCGCGGAGCATTCTGGTTTCGTTGTTTATCGTAAGTTAATTGATTGATTTTCGCCATACATGTTTAATATGCGGTAAAAATCATAGTAGCTTAAATGGCCCACGGTATAAACCAAAAAAAAAGCAGACAACGGGGTAGTCATCCACTTTTTGAATATAGTCGGCCTGGGAAGCCTGACTATTTATGAATCTCCGGTGAGATTCGAGCTATGTGTTGTCTTCTGTCTCTTAATTTGTCAATATTACTTTCAAAGCCCTTTCTTTTGCCGCATTCCCAAAAGTATCATAGGCTTCCATTATCTGGTCTAATCTGAAATGGTGCGTGATCAGGTTATTAGGTTCCAATTTTTTGGATTGAACGGTTTTTAACAGCAAAGGAGTAGTTACCGTGTCAACAAGCCGGGTAGTGATCGTGATGTTTTGTGCCCAAAGTTTTTCCAGGTGCAGGGTAACGCTTTTCCCATGGACTCCTATATTGGCAATATGACCTCCGGGAGCAATAATTTCCTGGCATAGTTCAAATGTAGCTGGTACACCTACCGCTTCTATCGCCACGTCTACTCCTTTACCATTTGTCAGGCTCTTAATAGCTTCGATTGCATTTACGAGGCCGCTGTTGATGGTTTGAGTTGCCCCGAAAGTCTTTGCAACACTCAGCCGGTTATCATCCATGTCTATCAAAATAACTTCTGCCGGAGAATAAAATTGTGCGGTCAGCAACGCAGCCAAACCTATCGGCCCGGCGCCAACAATGGCAACGGTATCACCAGGTTTTACCTGTCCGTTTAAAACACCACACTCAAAACCCGTAGGTAAAATATCGCTCAACATTACCAGCGCTTCCTCGTCTGCGCCGGCAGGGATAGGATAAAGACTGTTATCTGCGTGAGGTATCCTAACATATTCTGTCTGTGTACCATCAATCAGGTGACCCAGTATCCAACCGCCATCCTCGCAATGTGAATACATGCCCTTCTTACAATAATCACACTTACCGCATGATGTAATGCAGGATATAATGACGTGGTCTCCTTTTTTGAAATTAGTTACGCCAGTTCCAACTTCTTCTACTATACCCACTCCCTCGTGACCTATGATCCTGCCGTCAGCAACTTCCGGAACATCGCCTTTCATGATATGCAGATCTGTTCCGCAAATGGTCGTTTTCAGAATTTTTACGACCGCATCTGTTGCCGCTTTTATGGTTGGCAGAGGTTTATCTTCCCAGGACTTTTTCCCAGGGCCATGATACACCAATGCTTTCATCGTCTTTACTTTAGTTTGTGGTTTTTCCTCCAGGGCAATCTCCCCAGATCCGGGATGCACTAATGTTTCCATAATTTTTTATTTTAAGAATTACTGTATGCAAAGGTGCGTCCATATCTACATACAATAAATGATCATGGTCATTATTGAGACGATTTCCGCTATGATTTTAATCACATTATTTCTCCGCCGAACTGGCTGCCCGGGTGTAGCTTAAAATAATAATTGATACAGAGCGTATCTATTACATATGGTGAAACATTCAGCTATTTACGCCGATCCGAACACTTCCGTTATTCATCCTTCTTATCTTTATTTTCATCTTTCACCTTTTCTATACTGCCATCTTTTAATATTTTGTAGTGGTCCCTGGTGAACTCACTGCAAGTGCAGAAGTAAAGATACTTATCTTCAAAAAGCCGCGCCGGCGAATAATCTTTTACTACAATTTCGTCCTTGTTTAAAAATAAGATCACACATATCCTGCAGTCTTTGGTGCAATCGTCTGTTTTATTGCAGCTTAGAGGAATGTCCGGAATAGAGAGCGCATCTAGAGCGGCCTCCGCTGCTTGAATTTCCTTATCGGCACTCTTCTGTTTGTCTATTGCAGCTTTGGCAAGTTTGTGTACTGCCGTTGCCGCCTCATAACACTTTTTATGATCCTCTTTTGCTTTCTCGTGTGCTTCTGTCTTTTGTTTAGGATTAAGATTGGTGTAGGGGGCGTCGCCGTTATTTATGGCCTTGTCAGTTTTACTCCTCGTCTCATCGCAATCGTCCTGGGCCTTCTTTAGGTCGGCATTTATTTT
>JANYAB010000273.1 GCA_025355225.1 Bacteroidota bacterium | reverse complement strand
GATGAGCCCGCAGAGGATGGCCAGGGGAATGGAGGTGCAGACCACCGCCATGCTGCGCCAGGAGCCCATTTTAGATTTGCAATTTTTTATCATAAACAATTGGCATTTAAAATATGTGGTGGCAATATCTTTTGGTTTTTATCGGTTCGTTTCTGTTTGATGTAGTGCCTTTTCCGCTTCCACCGGCCTTTACTATCATGATATTTCTGCAAATCGCCTATGGTTTAAACATTTGGTGGGTTATTCTCATTGGAGTTGCCGGGTCTATTGTGGGAAGGTATTTACTTACGTTATATATCCCGTTTTTGGCAGGTAGAATATTCAGGAAATCAAAAAATGAAGATGTTCAATTTCTTGGCGATCAAATGAAGAAAAAGGGGTGGAAGGGCCAGATAGCAATATTTGCATATACCCTGCTGCCCCTGCCTACTACGCCTTTATTCCTGGCAAGTGGAATGGCAAAAATAAACGCGGCTTATATAATGCCTGTTTTTTTTGTAGGTAAGTTTACAAGCGATGCCATTACTGTACATCTTGGAAAATACGTTTCGGAGAATACCGAAAGCATAATCGCCGGAGGGTTTTCCTGGAAGCATTTTTTCAGTTTGATCCTGGGGCTGATTTTTTTGTCTGCCATTTTATTTATCGATTGGCGCTCATTGATACAAAAGAAAAAACTGGTGTTGAATTTTATGATATGGAGGAAAAGGCATCCCGTTGAGGACGCGGATCAAATCAACAAAAAAGCCTCAAATCTTCCAACTTGAGACTTCTAACTTTGTCAGGTAGCCTGATTCCGCTGAGGTCAAAACAATATCTATCAGTTTGCTTATCCCTGAAATGTATAAGGGATCAGTTGAAACATATAAATCAGTTAGCGCCCTTAGCAAGACCTTTGCTTTAGAAATTAAAAATATAAAGCAATGAAACCTACAGTATTGATCACGGGTGCTTCGTCCGGGTTTGGAAAAGCAGCCGCTAAGCTATTTCATACAAATGACTGGAACGTGATCGCCACCATGCGTTCACCCAAAAAAGAAACAGAACTATCTGCGCTCAGCAATGTTTTCATTAGCAAATTGGATGTAACCGATAAGCTAAGCATACAAAACACGGTGGCAGCCGGTATTGAAAAATTTGGAAAAATTGATGTATTAGTGAACAATGCAGGCTATGGTGCGCTGGGTGCATTGGAAACTGCTACCGAAGAACAGGTCAAACAGCAGTTCGACGTGAATTTGTTTGGGTTGATAGAAGTGACAAAAGCTGTATTGCCAGGCATGCGGCAACAAAAATCCGGCACTATCATCAACGTTTCTTCGGTCGGTGGCGGGATTACCTTCCCGTTCTCGTCGCTCTATCATGCAACTAAATTTGCGGTTGAAGGTTTGACGGAATCGATGCAATACGAATTAAATCCGCTCGGCATTCGTCTAAAAATAGTTGAACCCGGGGGTTATAAGACCGAGTTTGCCGGACGTTCGATGGCCCTTTTCGGTGTTGATAGTTTGGGTGATTATCAACCTGCATTTGATAAGTTCAGCGTCATGATAGATCAGTGGCCTATGTCTGAAAACATTTCAGAAGTGGCCGATGCCATTTATGAAGCCGCAACCGACGGTACAGAAAAATTGCGTTACCCCGTAGGGCACGACGCCGTGCAATTGATACAGACAAGACAGCAAATGAATGATATGGATTTTAAAAAAATAATGACTGTCCAAACAGGCATTTAAAAAAACCAACGGCTGCCCAGATCCGGGCAGCCGCATTTTCATGTAACTTTGTAACAAGTAAAATTATGCCGGATAAATACATTGATCTTCAATCGATCAGCGATCTGCACAGGCTGGTAAAATACGCACCGCCCAGGCATCCCCTGGTAAGTGTGATAGACCATGTCGACTTTTATGCAAAGCGCCCCAGGGAGGATGCTTCTTACCGTTTTGGCTTTTATATCATTTCGTGCAAAAAATTCGAGGGGCTGTTAAAATATGGCAAAGGATATTATGACTTCAATGAAGGTTCCCTGATGTTCACCGCACCCGGACAAGTCATTGCGCCGGGCC
Source organism: Bacteroidota bacterium (assembly GCA_025355225.1). Lineage (GTDB taxonomy): Bacteria > Bacteroidota > Bacteroidia > Sphingobacteriales > Sphingobacteriaceae > Mucilaginibacter. Next base: position 8,022 of record JANYAB010000273.1, on the reverse strand, counting down.
CGGATGTTACGGTGGATGAAGGCTGGGCTCTGTTTATTCATCCCGATCTGATCCATGGTACCGGTTTGGGCATGAAGATGCACCAGTATTCCTTTTTTAATTATGAGGTCAATGAAGCTCTGCATATTTCCGAAGAGGAGAAAATGATCATTAAAGATTGTGTGGCAAAGATTGAAAGGGAGTATTCGCAAAATATAGACAAGCACTCACAAGGCCTCATAGTCAGCAATATTGAACTCTTGCTGAATTATTGCAGCCGTTTTTACGACCGGCAATTTTACACCAGGGCAAAAGTTAATTCAGATGTGGTGCAGCAGTTTGAAAAATTATTAAAAGATTACTTTTCCCAAAGCTCCCTGATCGAAACAGGCCTGCCAAATGTTAAATATTTTGCTTCCCGGCTTAACCTGTCACCGAATTATTTGTCTGATCTATTAAACAAATTTACCGGCAAAACCACACAGGAACATATCCACCTGGAACTAATAGATAAAGCTAAATCATTGTTGTGGGGTACGAATAATTCTATTAGTGAGATAGCGTACGGGCTTGGTTTTGAGCACCCTTCGCACTTTGCAAAGATATTCAAATCGAAGACAGGAAAATCGCCAAGCGAGTACAGACACCTGAATTAAATGACATCATGAGAAGTATTAGCCCGACAAGCCTTTTCGCAGGAAAGGCTTGTCGGGCTAATACTTATTAAATCCAGGGCTTTGCGCTCTTTTTGAATATGATCGCCTCTATCTCATCTTTATCCTCTTCATTTGCATAAACAGCAATCAGTATTTCTTCTCTCCAGGCCCTGTCGGCCAGGATTTCGATCTCCTTATGCCTGCTTCTGAAAAGGTGCTTTTCCCCGGTGAAGGATTCGAGCCAGAAACCCTCGAAATCGCCGAAGTGATCGAATAGCAAACCGGATATTTTGCCGACATGCGCATCGTCGTCATCGTGATATTTTCTCTTCCCTTTAGTAGGAATATAACCAAGCGGCGATGGCGGAATGATGGTTGAATCTCCACCCAGCCCATCCACCCTGCCGGCTATATACGAGATGTATCTTTCCAGGACAGGATACCACCTGTTGGTCTTAGCCATGTTTTTCAACCGCCATTTCATGATGGCAAGCGTATTTTCTTCCGGCCGTAGCATTACTTCCTTTGTAGTTACCGGTATTTTTATCTGGAAGGTTCCAACCACGTATCTCCAGTTGAAGTTTCTTACTGAAGTTGCTTCCGGTGCTACGGCCGCACCGCTGCTATTTTTAGGTCCGCTCTTTATGTTTACCGGGTTGTTACCCTTACCAAAAACATTTGCGGCATGTGTAGCAATTCTGCGGACTACGATATTAAACTCCTGCCCTCTTCTTACGGTGGTGGGCAGATCAACGGTTAATAAACTCGCCAGGTTCTCTCCTATGCCGGGCGGGATAGGTACATAAGTAATCCCGCGGCTCACGGTACACTGAATGGTATTAGCATCTGATGCCGAGAGTAAATGCGTAGTATAAAGCTTATCGGCGAGGCCGAGCACCGTGGCAGAGTTTACCGCGGGCCAGTAAATATGCGCGGTGCTGCCAACGGGGGTATGGCCCCAATCGATCATCAGCTCATCCGGGTAGTTAAGCAAGCGGCCGGGAGTGGGCGCCAATGCTCTACCTGGCCTCAGATCAAATGTTTGCGGAATACGGTGCGCTTCTGCCGGACCGGGATTATCAGAATAGGTGATCTGCAGGTTGCGTTGTGCCAGCTTGTCGGAATTTTCGGGTGATAGCTCGATACCGGTAGTAATAATCGGAGCACCGTTATAGGCTATTTGCGCCACGATGCAACAATGTGTGCCCGGCAGCTGGGAGAAAACACTTGCGCCGTTAATTGTGGCTGAAAGGTTAACAAAACAACCAAAGTAATGCCATATTTTATCGGAAGTGGCAGGTATTGTAATGGGTTGATCATTGGGGCTGGCGCCGGTATATTCGCTGTTGGCACTGGCGCTCAAATAATCGCCTGTGGCGAAAAAGGGAATGGTAACCAGGGTTCCACCGTTGTCGGTTCCCAGTTTCGGCAATAAGGGCGTGGGCGGGCTTTGTGTGTTGTCCGGGTCGCTCTTGTAGGTTGTAGCGGGCTGGAAATCGGTATCGCTTGTTTGCGTAATAAACAGCCTGAAAAATACTTTCACCGGGTTAGCCGAACTGCCGTGGCTCCCGGTAAACCGTACGCGGGCGATAGCAAAATTATAATTGTTATACGTTGCCGGTGGGCTTACCGAATTATCAATGGTAACAAGGGTGAGATTGGAATCACTATCGAGCGACTGATCAGGAATGGTGCCATTGGTGAAGGGATCTTGCGAGCCGTCGGTAAAATTGTTCACCGGATTGTTTAAAAACGTGAGCACATTTTGGATATACGCATAAGCACCAGTAGCGCTATCGGTCCCAAAAGCAGGTGCGCCGCTTACCGGGCTGGAGTTATTGTGCGGTGTAGCGGTAAATACCCTCAGGTCCTGGCTAAGATAGAATACTGCATTGCTGTCGTTGGTATCCACGTTGGTAAAGTAGGGGTCGGCACCGGCAACCAGTTCAAACAGGGTGTCGGTAGTTGGTGTAAATTCGGGCATGGCAATGGTTGCGTGCAATGCTTTGGTGTTAGGCTGCCCCCCTGTGCCCGGGAACGTTGAAAACGGCGGCGCATTAAAAGTGATGTCGTAATAAAAAGTAATTTTTTGCGGAGTGAAACTGTCGCCCGGAAGTTCAAATACGACAGGAGTGGCATTGGGGGATATGGTTAAGTCGCCATCAGTCTTAAATGGGCCCGACAGGGTTGGCACGGTGCTGCCCAGCTGACTGGCGCTATATCCCTCCAGCGTAAGCCAAAATGCTTTGGGGTACGACGGCGTGTCGGTCACTTCATCAACCCCGAACGTATTTTTATTGACCGTAAAATAAAATTGCGGCACTAATGAAGTGTAAGGGGTCGGGTTACTGGCAATACACGGCGCCGACCCGTTGGTGATCAGGTCATCCCATTTACTGTACATAAGCTGAACGTTCCAGGTATTGGAGCCAACTGTTATGGTGCCTACCTGTCCGTTGCAAAGGTCTCCATTTTCTCCTGTTTTCGGATCGTTGTCATTCCAGGCATCATTCGAACCCACCTGCGGGTCTGAGAACATTTCAGATAATTCATGGGATGTTACCTGCGTTTGCCTTTGGATTTGTGTTGTTGAGCTTTTATCAATGGAGCATACAAATCCGGGAGGGATAGCGCTGCATACGGTAGTAACACACGAATCGGTAAGGCCGGGTACGATGGCATAATAGGCCGGGTTACCTGCTGCGGTAGTAAAAAAACTATGATACCCAAAGTTACCATTAGCTTCGCATATCTGCTCGTCCGTTACCACCATACTGTCGTCCAGGAAAATAAGGTAGGCAATTGAGCTGTTTGCCACCGGCTCTGGTAATTGGCTGCTGTTAATCGCATTTTGAATAACCGTGTGAAAATCGCTGTCGGAAAGTGAAGTAGTGGTATCGGCAATACTAACTGACTGACCAAAATTGCCGGATGCGCCGGTGCCGTACTGCGAAAGGATATTCATGTACGAGCTGCTCAAAAAATCGATTACAAACTGGTTTAGATTAGTTAAACGGGTTTGTTTTGCTGTGCCGGACCAGTCGCCAAGAAAAACAGTATACACCTGGGGGTTATAAATGAAAGGCCCTCCCTGGTACAGAAAATTTGCAAAGGTCCCGGGTCCCGTAGCAGTCCCCCCGCTTCCGCCGGTCAAATTTTTTGGAAATCCGCCAAGCGGCACCTTTTTCTTGGCATAGCCTGCCGGAACTATTCCTTTGCGCCGTACTTTACTGCCCGGCGCTTTTACTGCTTCACCACTTTTCGGTTGATCTTTTTTAGGATTGTTTGCCATGATCTTACAGTTTATTTTGCCTACTCTATGTTTTCCTTTTCGGCTGCCTGATATTTTCTTAATAAGTAAATTTAGGTCTGAAATAAAATACCATACAAGCGTATTTCTACTGGAATTTCTCCCGTATAACTACGCCTTATAAACAGTGAAAATACTGACAAATAGGCGATTATGTTAACATTTGTGTAGATGGTTAAAAAGATTCGATTAGCAAGTTAGGTGGATGATCTCTTAAAAAAAATGTTCCGAAGTGGGGGATTTCGAAGAGCCGAGATAAAAAAGATCCGTTATTCTAATGGTGAAGGCGCAAGATTTTCCTTGATCATTAAATAAAAGTTATTTTTTAATTATAAAAAAATAACTTTTGCCAAACAGGCAATATTTGTCTTGTATTTTCAAATAACTGTTTCTACCTTTAATCTAACGTTTCTGTCTTTTCAAAAGAATTCCAGCTGTATCCTTCCCTAATTATTTTTTTTATTTAGTAACCAGGTTAGTTTGTAATGTATTGATTCCCATCGGTGAATCTTTCTTTACAGATCGTTTTCTGAAAGGCTTGATCTGTGAAGTCATGATTTACCGCCAGGTATCTGTTGTTTGTACTTATTAAAATTGATTTTCATTGTGAGTGATCTCTTTATTCATGATGGAAAATAGAAAGTTAATCCTACCCCTATTTTCTATGCAACCAGATAATACTAATAACCAGGATCGTGCTGCTGTTAACGGTAAGACAAATGCACAAGTTCCATCTTCATTGAATCCACCTAAAGGGGATGATTATGCAAAAAAGAACCTGATCCAGATACCTTCTATTAATATGCCCAAGGGTGGAGGTGCGCTAAAATCTATTGACGAAAAATTCCAGATGAACGCCGCCAACGGAACATCCTCATTCAGCATTCCTATCCCCTTATCAAAATCCAGGAATGATTTTGCCCCTTCCTTCTCATTGACCTATAATTCCGGAAGCGGGGATAGCCTTTTTGGTTTGGGTTGGAATATCAGTCTCCTTTCCATCAAACGACGTACCGATAAATTATTACCGCAGTACTATGACGCCCTTGACAGTGATATTTTTCAATTTACCGGAGTAGAGGATCTGGTGTTAAAACTGGTAGAAGATGCCGATGGCCAATGGCAACCCGATGTTATAAACACCGGGGATTATTTGATAAAACGGTACAGGCCGCGGATCGAGGGCACCTTTACGTTGATCGAACAGGTTACTTCCCCTTCGGGAATGTATTGGAAAACTACAGGAAAAGACAATACCGTTACTTTTTATGGGCTTTCCGCCACCGGAAGGGTAGCTGACCCTGCTGACCCCTCGCGCATTTATGAATGGCTGCCTGAAATTTCGTATGATGACAAGGGCAATAGTTATCAGTTTTTTTATGCCCCGGAAGATTTGGTAAATGTGCCTGTTTTGCTTCATGAAGGAAACCGGTTGAACGGAAACCAGGGGTTTTCCAATACTTATCTTAAGGAAGTGGTTTATGGGAACATTACCCCTTACAGCCCGGTACCATCAGGGGGGACTCCGGATCCTTATCTTCCAGTAATACCTGATGGAACAGGGTATTTGTTTTCGCTGGTACTGGACTACGGCGACCACGACATGGATACGCCGACACCCGTTCCATCTACCACCTGGGGCTGCCGTTTAGATCCTTTTTCAAACTGTAAACCCGGTTTTGATATGCGCACTTACAGGTTGTGCCGCAGGTTTTTGATGTTTCATCACTTTACTGAACTGGATGCCAATCCCGTGTTGGTAAAATCCATCGACTTAACCTACAAGTATTATGATTTCCAACCTGTGACTGATCCGTATACACTCACATTAGCTGAAGCTGACTTCATCACTTCGGTAAGTGAAACTGGCTGGGTAGGGAACCAGGAAACCGGGTATCAGCATTCCAGTTACCCGCCATTTACTTTTACTTACCAGTTGCCGGTTTGGAGCTCAACGGTGGAAACCATTAGCCCCGAAAACAGAATTAACATCCCCGAAGGACTAAGCTCCGGTTATCAATTCACCGACCTTTATAATGAAGGGATTGCCGGCATCTTCAGCGAACAGTCAGAAGGCTGGTATTATAACAGTAACCTGGGCGACGGCGTGTTTACCCCGGCGAGCCTCGTTGCGCCAAAACCTTCGTTCACCGGTTTGCGGAGTGGCGATTTACAATTGCAAAGCCTGACCGGGGACGGGCGAAAATTCATAGTGTCCACGGTCCCGCCGAATCTTGGGTATTTTGAGCTGACGGATCAGCAACAATGGCTGCCGTTTATGTCGTTTGAACAATACCCATCAATTGATATTAAGGATCCTAATATAAAATTCATCGACCTGAATGGAGATGGCATGCCTGATATAGTCTTGTCGGAAGAGCAGGTCTTTACGTGGTACCCCGCCGCAGGCATAATTGGTTATGATTCACCTGAGCTGGCCGCTAAACCCTTTGATGAAGAAAAAGGCCCCGCCATTGTTTTTGCCGACCCTGTACAAAGCATTTTTATGGCAGACATGAACGGTGATGGTCTAACTGACATTGTCCGTATTCGAAATGGGGAAATATCTTATTGGCCAAATCTGTGCTACGGGAAATTCGGGGCCAAGATCAATATGACAAATGCCCCGGTATTCGATACGATCGATCAGTTTAACCCTGAATACATCCACCTATCCGATATCAATGGCACCGGTGCTACGGACATTCTTTACCTGGGTCAGAATAGGCTCCGGGCCTGGCTTAACCTAAGCGGGAATGCATGGGGCCAGCCTTTTGAAGCTCCCTCATTCCCTGATATCGCTTCGCCTAACCAATTATCAGTAACGGACTTATTGGGAAATGGCACAGCATGTATCGTTTGGTCGTCACCTTTGGCAAATAATGCCGACTCCCCGCTGCAATATATTGATTTGATGGGGGGCAACAAACCTTACCTGGTAAGCGGATATAATACGGGGATGGGCAAACAAGTTACCATCGCCTATAAATCGTCGACTTATTTCTATTTGCAGGATAAACTTGCAGGCACGCCGTGGATAACAAAATTATGTTTCCCTGTACAGTGCGTTGAAAGCACTAAAGTGACAGACTCAGTTTCGGGGACAAACTATTCCTGCAGTTATACCTATCATCACGGTTACTACGATCATCCGGAAAAAGAGTACCGGGGGTTTGGAAGGGTGGAACAAACGGATACGGATATCTTTGATGCCAACGCCCTGGCAGACCAGGCCCCTGTACTAACAAAGACATGGTTCCACACCGGCGCTTATTGTGGAATGGACAGTATACTGCACCAGTTTGCAGAAGAGTATTTTCAAAACCCTTCTTTTACTGAATACAATCTGCCCGACCCTGTTCTGCCCCAAAACCTGACGGCAGACGAAGCCCGCGAAGCGGTTCGGGCATGTAAAGGAATGACCTTGCGACAGGAAGTTTATGCCCTCGATAGTAATTTAAATCCGGTGCTGGCTAATTATCCCTATTCAGTAGCCGAACACAACAATAATATTATACAGTTACAACCACAGGGTTCTAACCTATATGGCGTTTTTCTGTCGGTAGAGAGCGAAATGATCACCTACAATTATGAACGCAATCCCGCTGACCCGCGTATCGCACACACATTAAATACAGCATTTGATGCCTATGGAAATATTGTGGACTCCTATTCTGTAGTCTATGCCCGGCAACCGGTTAACCCTGCGAAACCTGGCGGGTTAACCTTGCCTGGTAATCAGCCTTTGCCGGCAACCGTGATGCTGGAGCAACAAAACACCTATATTATTTATGCGCATCACGCATATACGGGCCAAATCATTACCGCCTCAACATACCGTCTTCCGGTTTCCTGTGAATCTATTGCTTATAAATTAACGGGGCTAACACCTGCTGCGACGTATTTTACCATTAGTGATTTCACAAACCCCTCCGGTACACCAACACTTGCAAAACTAAAACACCAGCGCACTTTGTTTTTGCAGGATGACCTTGTAACTCCACTATCATTATATACAATGGACACGCTGGGGATTGTGCACCAAAACTATAACATGGCATTTAATGCGAGCGTTAC
>JANYAB010000200.1 GCA_025355225.1 Bacteroidota bacterium | reverse complement strand
GCTGCCATGCCTGCCGTTATGCCATGAGCTTCTGCTAAAACATTGGTCGCCGTGATCACAATGCGGCCCCGAACGGGTGCGGCAAAAACAAAAGGAACTTGCTTTAGTTCCGGTCGCCGGAGCGACAGCCAGTCCGTTACTAAATGACGGAACCATATGGAAACAAAACGTTTTTGCATGATTAACCAGCTTTTCGTTCTTGTACTTCATTTGCAGCAATTACTTCAGCAACCGGAACAAAGTGCCCATCCACCCATTCCAGTTTCCAGCTGCCCGGATTGCCATTACGTACCTTGAGCAGTTCCACCTGCCAGCGTGGAAAGCCTACACCGGGCAAGCCACCTTCCAGTTCACTTGGTAAGGGAGTGATCTGCCAGCGGGCCACGCAGGTTGTTGAGCCCAGCTTACGTGGGTCGTTACGTAATAAAAATCCTGTTACCTTACTGCTTTCCACCGCCAGCTGTAAACGGCGCGATTGCGCAAAGGTAATCTCCCGCAGCTCGCCGATAACAGCCGCCACCCCCTCGCACTTTAAGGCTTCTTCCATCGCCCAAAGCACATCTTTTTCGCGCTGGAGATCGACAAATATTATCCGGTCGACTTCCACATCAAAAGCTATTAATGAGGGTGGAAAAAGTTTTCTCGATAGACCTATCCATAAACACGCACCGCCCTGCTGCATCAGTGAAGTCAGTAATCCCCCCATGAAACCGCCGGTTGCCGCCGACTGTTCAGGTGTCGGGCATACCATTTCGTGGATGGTACCCCTTGGAAAAACACCATTTGGAAAAGCAGCTTCAACCGGCCCCAAACCGACAACATCAGCATCGCCCGCTACAGGCGGCTTAAATCCCTCCCAAAGCAAAATGTTCTTTTGGAGCTGGCTGATGATATTTTTTTTTATATCGGGCATGAACTTTTAATTCGGACTGTAAAGCTATGCTAATATTTTTAGTATTTTATATAAAAAATTACAAAATATTTTTCATTTTTGTTTTATCATGATGAAGAATATGGAGTCGATTAAAGAGGCAAAGGCCTGGGTAAAGCGAAAAAGCGGACCTGACGAGATTGTGCGGGTAGTGCGGGATATGGAAAATAATGGTGCGGTACGGAGTTATCAGTTATATACTGCTTTTGACGAAAACCCTGATTACCTGAGCAGGATATTGTTCGATGCAGAAGGTTACTGGATTTATGATGGCGAATTGCTGACCGTTAATGAACAGGAGCAGCTGGCAAAATTTATCATTAATTATGTGGAGTTTATTTAAAGGAGGAATGGGGACTGCTTGACTTGAAGATGTATGAGAAAATTAATCGTAAATTTATTCTTCAAATGCTTAAACCTAAAACCATGGAACAAAAGAAAGATTCAGCCATATTAAGTGAAACGATTTATTGTGGGAATTGTGGATACAAAATTTGTCAAATCAAAATTATTGTACTGATTGTGGAGAGAAACTGGGATATATTATAGAAAGTCCTAATGTCCAAAATACTGATGGCGAAAACATTGCTTTAGAAAATAAGCCAATAGAAAACAGTGAAGAAAAAACAGGGGAGGATTCAAAAAAATCGTCGGGATACGTTGTTGGGATAATAATAATTGTGGCAATATTGATATTATGGTATATAAATAAACCTGTAAAGCATATAAGTACTAGGCAATTCTACGGGCAAGATTTATCGGGAATGAAAGCTTATCTGATGTCAGAAGAATTTGTCAAAGAAAAGTTAAATCAACCTCTATCTGCTGCATTCCCAACAAATTATAAATCAGTAGAAGTATATAACGACTCTACTTATTTCGTAAGCTCTTATGTAGATGTAGTTAGTGCTAATAGTCAAACGATAAGGATTTCTTATGATGTGCAATTAAAGTTCTTAGGAGGATTAAGCGCTAATATTGAGAATTGGAAATTGTTAGGAATAAAATTTTCCAAAGATTTGGAATTATCCAATGATCGTTCAAAGGAATAATAAGCAATCTAAGTATAGTTAAAATTAAGATTTTTTGTTTTTTTGTTTCTTATTTGTCCCTAAAAGCGTTCTATTTTTATATAATCATCTTATTTACAGGAAATTGTTATCGATAGTTATATTCTGTATCAGAAAGAGGGTGTAAGCAATAGCATTCCTTTAAAAATTCTCTAAAGTTAAACCGTATATAATATGAATATCTTACATTTATTATATAATGAGATTTTTTTGCCTGGTATTTATTTTACTATATATCAGCGTTATAAAAATAAACGCCCAGGGCAGTTATTGCCCTCCTGCCAATATCGGCTTTGAGAGTGGCAACTTTGGCAATTGGTCTTGTGACACAGGATTTGTTGACCCGTTAGGTGTTGTCCAGGTTATTCAATCTCCGCCTGTAATTAACAGGCAGACGTTATATAATACAATCACCGTTCCCCAGGTTGATCCGTTTGGAGGTTTTCCGACGCTTTGTCCGTATGGGGGCAAGTATTCCATCCGGCTGGGCAACCAGCAGAACGGCAAAGGCGCCGAACGCGTTTCCTACACGTTTACCGTCCCGGCAGGAGATGATTCTTATGATCTGATCTTTTATTATGCTGTTGTACTACAAAACCCGCCTCATCAAAGTTTTCAGCAACCCAGGTTTACTGTAAAAACATTTGATGTGACTGATAATACCAGTGTTGACTGTGCTTCTTTTGATTTTATTGCTTCGTCTAATCTGCCAGGTTTTAAATTAGCCCCTACCGGGGACACCGTGTATTATAAAGATTGGTCCCCGTCAACTCTTCATCTCAAGGGATATGCCGGCAAAAAGATCCGTTTAGAATTTACGACTAATGATTGTACCCTTGGCCGCCACTTTGGCTATGCTTATTTAGATGTTAACGAGGATTGCGGTTCGCCTATCACAGGAAATTCATATTGCGCTAACGAAAACTCAGTAACATTGTTCGCTCCCGCCGGTTTTGGCAATTACCAATGGTATTCGGGTGATCTTTCAACGCAACTTAATCCGGGGCCGGCATTAACTATCTCGCCCCCTCCGGCAGATGGTACAAAATATGCGGTTGTATTGACCCCATTTGCAAACCTGGGTTGTACGGACACTTTATACACGACTGTAAATAAAAATGATGCCAACTTTGTTTTTAAAGTGGCAGATACATTATATGGCTGCGTTGG
>JANYAB010000185.1 GCA_025355225.1 Bacteroidota bacterium | reverse complement strand
GCCTACATAAAAAAACAAGGCGATCACACCTAATATCAAATGCGGGAAATTAAGGATGCTTGTTTTGCCTGCATTTGCTGCGGCGACATTTTCATCTTCGTGGTTAGTATCAATTTCCGGCAGGCTGACAAAATAGATCAATACCGCTAAAATAATCAACACGACAACCATTAAAATATAGGGTACAATCACTCTTGCAGCTAATTGGTCAAGTTCAGCAGCTTTATGCACGGCATCAAGTGTTAGTAATTTCTTCTTTAATCCGTCTATGTCTTTTAATGCCACCGCACCCAAAGCTATTGGCGCCAGGGAACCGGCTGCTTTATTGAAAATGCCCATTATACTTATCCGTTTGGCTGCACTCTCCGGTGGCCCTAAAATAGTGATGAACGGATTTGATGCCGATTGAAGCACTGCCAGGCCGGATCCCTGTACAAATAATCCCAACAAAAAAATAGCATAAGTGCGTGTCATTGCTGCGGGGATAAATATGAGCGCACCTATTGCCATAATAACGAGCCCGGCTCCCATACCATTTTTAAAGCCAAGGGTCTTGAGTACCCAAGCAGATGGCACCGCCATTACAAGGTATGGTAAATAGAAAGCGGTTACAACCAGGTACGCCTGTACATTACTGCTCAAATCACAAGCAATTTTCAAATAGGGTACCAGCACCGAATTTAACCAGGTAACGAATCCGAAAATGAAAAATAATGCGCCTATAATAAGAATAGGATTTATAGCAGGTTTGTTAATTACTGTGGTTTCGGGAATCGTAACAGATGTCATGTGCCTGGATTAAATTATTTATAAGGTAATAAAGTTTCTAAAATAATTAAAAAAGTAGAGAGCGAGCAGAATAATTTCAAACCTACAAACAGGTAGGTTTGCCTCTGCGAACTTTGTGCCCTTCTTTGCCCATCTCCGAGGTAAAAATAACCACTAAGGACGCAGAGATTTTCACAGAGAACCGCAGAGCAGCCTATACACAAATATTATTTGGCGTCCCTTTGACCAGGTTAACTCTTGAGCCGTCTCAATTCAAATTAAATTCCGAAATTCGCCCCTGACATCTAAAATCAACTCATGCTGCAAATCCTTGAAAACTATTCGCTGAAGAACTTCAACACTTTTGGCATTGAAGCTTCAGCCAGGTATTTTGTGGAGATCAATAAAGAAGAGGAACTAACCGAGCTGTTTATGGATCCTCAGTGGCTACAAACCAGCCGGCTTATTTTGGGCGGGGGCAGTAACCTTTTATTGGTAAAGGACTTTGATGGATTGGCGATCAGGATAAATATCCGGGGTATTGAGCATCGCATCAATCATAATGAAGTTTTTATAGAGGCAGGGGCCGGAGAGGTTTGGAACGACCTGGTTAATTTTTGTGTGGCCCGCGATTATGCCGGTATTGAAAACCTGAGTCTGATCCCTGGTTCTGTCGGGGCATCTCCAATACAAAACATCGGCGCTGATGGGGTGGAGTTGCAAGATGTTTTTCGAAGTTGCCGCGCATTTGAAATTGCCACGCGCGAATTTAAAACGTTCACAAAAGAAGATTGCAGGTTCGGTTATAGAGACAGTATTTTTAAAAATGAATTAAAAGAACAGATTATTATAGTTTCGGTCAAATTTAAATTATCACTTATTCCAAATATTAATCTGAAATATGGGGCAATAGAACAGGAACTGGCCAATCGTAATATCAGTAAGCCCACTATTAAAGATGTATCAAAAGTAGTTTCGCACATTCGCGTATCTAAATTACCCGACCCATCAACTATAGGTAACGCGGGCAGTTTTTTTAAGAACCCGGTAATTGCTGAAGAACAATTTCAGCGGCTTCAATCCAAATTTCCTGAAGTTGTACATTATCCTGCCGGCGATAGTATGGTAAAATTAGCTGCCGGGTGGCTGATTGAACAGTGCGGATGGAAGGGAAAAGTGGTTGGCCACACAGGAACATGGAAGAACCAGGCACTTGTTTTGGTGAACCATGGAGGGGCAACGGGCGAAGAAGTGTACAGTCTTTCGTCGCAAATCATAGACAGTGTGTACACTAAATTTGGCGTTTTGCTGGAACGCGAAGTAAATATTATCGATTAAATTATTATCTAAAGGACAAATTTTGTCCATTTTTTCCCGCCAATCTGGCTTGTAAAAACAACTTTCCCGAATGTCATTTGTAAGTAATTAACTAATAATCGCTGAATTTTTGCATCAACTTACTGTTTATCAATACATTATATCAATGGCCTATTTTTAGGGCCATTTTAAAACGAATGTGGTTTTTTGTTGACGAGTATGAAGTTTAGGCAAATTGATTTCGAAAACGGTATCATGTTTGTTTAATACACCATACAAAACTTTAACAGAATGACAACAATCGAGTTTAACACCATGGTACTACGTCAGGCGACTTCACTGAGGTCATATGCACTTCACTTTACGCGTGACGCCGATGATGCTAACGACCTTGTTCAGGATACAATGTTGAAAGCGATAACTTATTATAATAAGTTTAAAGAAGGCACAAATTTGAAGGGATGGTTATATACCATCATGAAAAATACATTTATCAACAACTACCGCCGTTTTGTTAAAATGAGCACCTTTGTTACCAAGTCGGAAGAGATATCTTCAGCCAACCTGGTTTTCAGCTCAACCAAAAACAGTGGCGAATCGAAATTTGTAATGGATGATATCAAAAAGGCTTTGGACAGGTTGCCTGATGATTACTACGTACCATTCACGATGTACTTTGAAGGACACAAATATCATGAAATAGCTGATCATTTGACCATACCAATTGGCACGGTTAAAACACGCATCCACGTTGCACGTAAGATTTTAAAGAAAAACCTGAAAGCATATGATAACGGCATCAAAAAGCCGGTATATGCCGAGGATTAAGCCTCACAACTGCCCTTTTAAAAGGACAGGGACATAGAGAGAATTTTTAAATTAACCCTTAAACCTCTTCAGCCAAATTGCTGAAGGGGTTTTTTATTTCAGGTTCTCTTTTCAGAAGTGGGTTTGCATGATGCCAAATATTTAATCGCCTCATTAGCTGCAATTTCTCCCGAAATGATAGCGGGTGGAACGCCAGGCCCAGGAACGGTCAGTTGCCCGGTAAACAGCAGATTTTTTATTTTTTCCGCCCTCATAGCCGGTTTTAAAAATGCTGTTTGTTTCAAAGTATTTGCCAAACCATAAGCGTTTCCTTTAAAAGAATGATAGTCAGTCTTAAAATCGTTTAAGGCATAACTCCTTTTCACTATAATGGAGCTCTGGATAGCCTGGCCGGTAACGCAATGTCGTTAAGTTAAGGAAATGTTGAAAGAACACCACAGTTAGAACCGGGGTTTATTCCAGTTCTTTATGGTTACGAATCAA
>JANYAB010000160.1 GCA_025355225.1 Bacteroidota bacterium | reverse complement strand
TTACAACGTAACCAGGTTGACCTTGTGCTGCTGGATATGAATTTTAACAGCGCCATCAACACCGGTAACGAAGGGTTATACTGGCTGCGAAAAATAAAGGAGTGGAAGCCGAATGTTTGTGTGATCATGATCACTGCTTACGGGGATATCGACCTGGCTGTACGTTCTTTAAAAGAAGGCGCCAACGACTTTATTGTAAAACCATGGCACAATGAAAAGCTAATAGCTACGATAAAGGAATTACTTGACAAACAGGAGGGTACAAAACCAGCAAAACCCACAATAAAATCTGTCGGCGATACTTCTATACTGGGTGACTCGGAAGTGATGCAGGATATTTTTTATAAAGTAAATAAAATTGCCCCTACCGATGCCAATATTTTAATTTTAGGCGAGAACGGAACAGGCAAGGACCTGATGGCTAAAGCCATTCACGAGCGATCATTACGTGCCGACAAGCCTTTTATTAAAGTAGATGTAGGCGCACTAACCGATACCTTGTTTGAAAGTGAGCTGTTCGGTCACAAAAAGGGTGCTTATACGGATGCACGCGAAGACCGCACCGGTCGTTTCGAGGACGCGCAGGGTGGTACTTTATTTTTAGATGAAATAGGTAATATTTCGCTCCAGCAGCAAGCCAAATTATTAACCGTGCTGCAAAACCGGCAGGTAACCCGCCTCGGCACAAATAAAGCTGTGGATATTGATATCCGGCTGATCTGCGCTACCAATTTGCCAATATATGAACTTGCCAATGAGAACCGTTTCCGCAAGGATTTGATCTATCGTATAAACACCGTAGAAATTAACATGCCGCCTTTGCGTAAACGCAATGATGATATTGTGATACTGGCGAAGCATTTTGCCAAACTGTATACCGGTAAGTATTTAAAACCAACTATGGATTTTGATGTAACCGCGCTGCAAAAACTAAAACAATATAACTATCCCGGCAATGTGCGCGAACTTCAATATACTATTGAGCGGGCTGTAATTATGGCCGATGAGCATACGTTAAGGGCGGATGACCTGATATTTTCTATTTTGGAAACGCCCACCGATAACGAAGCAGAAGCTGATAACGTACCTTTAAGCACACTCGAAAAAAATGCGATACTGCGCGTTATCGAAAAAAATAACGGCAACATCACCAGGGCGGCTAAAGAATTAGGTTTAACACGTACCGCATTATACCGGAGGTTAAGCAAATATGATATTTAAACGTTATGAGTGGCGGCTGTTGCTGCGTGTGCTGTTCCTTTTCATCACCCTTGCTATTACTTCGATAATAGCTGTGCAAGGTCAATATTTGTACTTAGTGATCACCTGCCCTTTGCTGGTGTATGAGCTGATTGAAATGATCCGCTTTCAGAAAAAGGCCCAGGATGAGGTGAGCCAGTTTGTTGAATCAATACACTATCGCGATTTCTCGCGCCATTTTGACGTACGTAAGGCGCCGAACGAACTCAAGCCGCTCAGGAAGGGGTTTAATGAGATCAACACTACATTTAAACTGATCAGCCGTGAAAGGGAAACACAGTACCACTATCTTCAAAAAATACTGGAACTGGTGGATACCGGCATCCTATCCTACGAAAGTGAAACCGGCGAGATCGGCTGGATCAACGAGGCGTTTAAAAGACTGATCGGCATCCCCTATCTAAAAACCATCCACTCTTTGGGGAAACGGGAGGCGGCGTTATACCTGGAGGTTATTAAAATAAAGCCGGGAGAAAGTAAAATAGTGGCTATGACGCGCGATCAGCAATTAATTAAAATACTGATCAATGCCAGCGTGCTCCGCAGCGACGATAAGGTGTATAAACTGGTCGCTTTTCAAAATGTTAGCGAGGCTTTGGACGAAACGGAATCAAAGGCATGGCAAAAGTTATTGAGCGTAATGACCCATGAGATCATGAATTCCGTCGCACCTATTTCGTCATTGGCCGATACGTTGAAGAACAGGCTGCAGAGTCCCGAAATAGCAAACAGCCCGGTAAGCAGTCAGCTGGAAGATTTGGAATTGGGTATAGATACCATCAAACGTCGCAGCGAAGGCTTGCTGAAGTTTACCGAAAGCTACCGCAACCTGAACAAGATCACCAAGCTCGATCTGAAAAAAATACTGGTACGCGACCTGTTCGAGAACCTCAACAGCCTGATGCAGCCCACCATGGAGAAGAAGCATATTGAGCTCGAAATTGTATTGCGCGACCCGGCCCTGGCCATCGAGGCGGATATTAATTTATTGGAGCAGGTGATGATCAATTTAATTGTGAATGCTATCGATGCTGTAAAAGACAAAGAGAACCCACGGATCTCACTTTCAGCGGAACTGCAGGCCAACAACAGGACTGTTGTTAAAGTCGCAGACAACGGCATGGGCATGCCTACCGAACTGCTGGACAAAATATTCATTCCCTTTTTTAGTACCCGCAAAACCGGAAGCGGCATTGGGCTAAGCTTATGCAAACAGATCATGCTGTTGCATAAGGGCAATATACAAGTGCAATCTGCCGATGGCAAGGGCTCGGCGTTTTTGCTGCAGTTTGCTGGGTAAGTTGTCTGAACACGATTTTTAGGATTTTTAGGATTGACAG
>JANYAB010000148.1 GCA_025355225.1 Bacteroidota bacterium | reverse complement strand
TGCAGATAACAGAGAAATTCCGTTATAAGATCGACAAATCAAATGTATTTATCTATTAACCCCAATAGTGCCTATGACGAAAAGTTAACTAAAAAATAAACGGGAATTACCCGGAGGCAACTCCCGCTAAAAGATGACTATCGCAAATGTTTTAAAGCAGATTCCCTGGTACGGAGCTCTGCTAATTAATCACCTTTAACTCAGTAAATATATGAAAATTTTTAAACACCCATTTTGGGGTGTAAAAGAGAAGCGTTGGTTATTAAAGTCCTTATTAGTAATGAAATTAACATTTATATTAATAGTGTTCTTCAATCTCCAGGCTATCGCAAGCGTGTACTCCCAAACTAAGGTTACCCTTAATTTTAAATCAGCTGATTTTAAAAAAGTATTGTCGGCTATTGAGCGGCAAAGCAGTTATCATTTTGTTTACAGCGAGCGTAAAATACCCAACGAGAAAAAAATAAGCATTAATGCAGACAACGAAGAAGTAACAGATGTACTTGATCAAATATTGGCAAATTCAGGGTTTAAGTACAGTGAATTACAAAACCACCTGGTGGTGATCGTACCCGTAGGTGATCAAGTGAACGTTATAAACGTAAAAGGTAAAGTTGTTGATGAGAGCGGACAAGCGCTGCCAGGGGCATCAGTAAAAGTAAAAGGGTCAAGCGCCGGAACTGTTACGGACGTTAATGGTGCATTCACCATCGATGTCCCCGAAGGCGGGATCCTGGTTGTAAGCTATGTTGGCTACAAAACCCAGGAGGTAGGCACAAGCAGCAACACTTCATTGGTTATCACGCTGATTTCGTCAGGCACTTTGAACGAAGTAGTTGTAACGGCGCTGGGTATTAAAAAGGAAGAAAAGCGCCTGGGCTATTCTATAACACAGGTCGGCGGCGATGAGGTGTCAACAGCCCGCGAACCCTCATTTGTTAACGCATTAGCTGGTAAGGTGGCAGGTTTGGTGGTTCAAACACCTCCTAACGGCCCCGGTGGCTCATCGCGGGTTATACTTCGCGGTAATTCATCATTTTCAGGGTCCAATCAGCCGCTGTATGTGGTGGATGGTATTCCTATTAACAGCGTTACCAGGGAAAATACAGACGATGGCGGAAAGGTTTATGGTGGCTCTGATCCGGGTGACGGCTTGTCATCGATAAACCCCGACGATATAGAATCCATTAGTGTGCTGAAGGGGGCGTCGGCAGCGGCGCTTTATGGCGGCGGTGCGCAAGCAGGCGTTATTCTGATCACTACCAAAAAAGGTAAGAAAGGCCAGGGGGTAGGCATTACTTTTAATAGTAATACCGTATTCGAAAAAATGGTACCCTATGATGATCTTCAATATGACTATGGACGGGGTTTTTATGGCAGAACTTATACAGCGGCTGATTACGGCAACCCTATTTTTTACGGACAATTAGCGGACAACTCCGGGGATCCTCCGGGATGGTCGTGGGGAGCAAAGATACAGGGACAGCCCTTTATAGATATTGATGGCGTAACAAAGCCTTATATGGCACAAAAAGCTTCAACGCAGTTTGACCGGTTTTTCAAAACAGGCTTAACCACCACCAATACCATTGCCCTTACAAAAGGTTATGATGACGGCTCGTACCGTATCTCTCTGTCTGACACGAGGGATAATTCGCCTACGCCCAATGAGGGCTATGAAAGGTATAACGGTGTTTTCAGATTAAACCAGGACTTTGGGAAAAGGTTACATACAGATTTTAAAGTTGACTTATCGAGAACTTTACGCTTAAATGCGCCGCTTTTACGTGGCGATGGAAGGGGTTCCTTTGGATTAAGCTTTCCCCGCATTGCCAATACCACAGATATTACGCTGCTTGACAGAAGGGATGCAAATGGTAATTTTTTATCTACTTATAACGCAAACCCATATGTACAGATAGAGAAAGTTAAAAATGACCAGATACAAAACCGGGCGCTATCATCAGGAAATATTACTTATGATATTACCGATCATTTACATGCCAATGTTATTGGAGGTATTGATTATCTCAACACAGATGCGCTTTTTGTAGTTTTTCCAAACAATGTGATCAATACAGGCGGCGTATACAGAACAACCAACATTCAGCAGCAGAAAACTGATTTACGGGGAATGCTGAGTTATGATAATAAATTTAATAAGTTTACAGTAAACGCTTTCGCTGGTGCCGAACTTCAGCAATCCACGCAATACTCTTTGGATCTTTATTCTTATAATTTCATTGATCCTAACCTGCTCAATTTCAATAACAGCAAAAACATAAATGCGCCTACCGAATTACATTCACCCCGGAGTAAAACCAACGCGGTTTTCGGCTCGGCGCAGTTTGGTTATGACAATTACCTGTTTTTAGAGTTGACAGGGCGCAACGATTGGTATTCCGCTCTAGCATCAACCAGTCCGGGTTTTAAAGTAAACTTGTTTTACCCATCTGCTAACCTGAGTTTTGTGTTTACAGATGCTTTGCATATCGATCCTAAAGTATTGTCTTTCGGTAAAATAAGGGCATCAATAGGGCAAACCGGCAGCAACCCAATTCCTAATCTTACCAATCTTACCTTTACTTTCCAACCTACCTTAAACGGGATCACAAATGCTGAACTAACCGGCAACACAGTTCCCCCGGCAAGTTTAAAACCCGAAACAACAACGGAAACGGAAGTAGGTACAGAGCTCAGGTTTTTCGATAACCGTATATCGCTTGACTTTGCCTACTACTATAAAAAATCTGAAAACTTTTTGCTGCAATCAACTATCAGCAATGCCACTACTTTTAATTCTTTGTACTTCAACGCAGGTTCCATGTACAATAAAGGTTTTGAGTTATTGCTTTCGGGAAGCCCGGTAAAAACAAAGAACTTTACCTGGAATGCGAGTATTAACGCCGCAAAAAATAAAAACATGGTAACGGCCTTAGCGCCTTCTATAGGAACTAACGGCATTGATTTTTACTATAACATCAAAGCAAAAGTTGGATATCCTTTGGGCTCTATCTTTGGATCTTCATTTCAAAGATCACCCGACGGACAAATAGTTTATCAGCCGGAAGATTCTCAATTAGGAGATGGCGGCACGCCTAATTCAGTTATCATTGCTAAAAATTCCAATGAAACGTACCTGGGCAGTGTTAATCCCGACTGGTCGGGTGGTATAACTAATACCTTCACTTATAAAAACTTTTCTTTCAGCTTTTTGATCGATGGTCAGTTTGGCGGGAAGGTTTTTGAAGCAGGGGCAATCTGGACCAACTATTTCGGTAATTCAAAAGCCTCGCTCCTGGGCCGCGACGGTACTTATATTCCTAATGGAGTAGTAAATACAGGTACAGCCGATGCACCTGTATATGTTAAAAATACTTTACCGTATAGCCCTTATATACAGTTTAATGATAATGGAAATGCAGATAAGATCATTGATCAATCAGTTGTTTTCAGCAGAACGTTTATTAAATTTCGTCAAATCTCCCTGGGCTATTCTTTGCCCAAAGGCTTGTTAGCAAAAACTCCGGTCAGGAGCGCCACATTCTCCCTGGTTGCGCGTAACCTTTTCTTTATCAGGAAGGATCTGCCAACTTTTGACCCTGAAGCATCAGATAGTATTGGCCAGGGGTTTGGCTATGACAGCGGTGGTTTGCCAACCAGCAGAACTTATGGGTTTAATTTAAACGTAAGCTTTTAATTTTATTTGAAAGGAAGAAATTATGAAAAATGTATCATATAAAATATTAGGCTTTCTTTTTATGGCGGCAATAATTGCGGGCTGTACCAAGGATTTTGCCAAATACAACCTGAATCCGGATGCGGTAACAACGATAGACCCGGGTGCGCTGTTATCAGACGCACTGGTTAAAACATCAGACCAGGATATGGAGCCCCGTACTAATTATTGTCACGCATTTATGCAATACGGTTATACCTCCTTTTGGTCGGGGACTACTTATGTAGAATCAGACGGTATCGGCTCCCGCTACTGGAATAACTTTTACAGGCCGGTGCTTAACAACCTGGAATATGTAATCCCGGTTTTAAAAACCCAGCCTAACCTCGCAAGCACCTATGCAGCCGCACGGATCTGGCGTGTGTACGTGTATCAAAAACTGACTGATTACTATGGCGATATTCCTTATAGCCAGGCCGGTAAAGCCTTAACGGGACACATCTATACCCCGGTTTATGATCACCAACAACAGATATACGCTGATTTTGTTAATGAGTTGCGCGCTTCAATTACGTTATTAAGTAACAATAGTACTCAAGCTGTGAAGGGCGATCAGTTTTATGGGGGCAGCGCATCTCAATGGAAAAAGTTAGGCGCATCCCTTTTATTGCGTGTGGGTATGCGCCTTATTAAGGTTGACCCCACCCAGGCTGCCGCCCTGACTGCCGAGGCAGTTGCAGATGGTGTAATGACAAGCAATGCTGATATGCCGGTGTTAAATCATAGCGTGGCGTTGCCAAATGGGTTTAACTTCTCGCTGAACGATGGCGTCGAGCACTTTTTTTTGCATAAAACACTTGTATCACATATGCAGGCCAGCAACGATCCCCGTTTGCAATATTATGGGGCCGTTTATGATAAACAAATTTCGAGCGGGGGGGTAATAACATCAGATATCCCTGCCAATTTTATTGGGTATAGCTTTAATGCAGTTGACCCGGTCCCGAACGTACGCATCAGGTACGATATTTTTGGAACAGAGGTCACACCATTTTTTGACTTCCCCTACGCTGAAGTAGCGTTTTTACAGGCAGAAGCAGTTTTACGGGGATATATCACAGGTGACGCCAACGCCCTTTATCAGGCTGGCGTAACCGCACATATGCAATCATTGGCTTTGTTGCCTACAAACCCTACGATAACCGCCGGGCAAATAGCTGCTTATTTAACTCAAAACCCCCTTACGGGGACAACGGCACAACAGATAGCACAGGTTAACACAGAATTTTGGATTGCAGGATTTGCTTTTGACGGCGATGAGGTATGGGCCAACTGGCGTCGCACAGGTTATCCGGCATTAATACCAAATCCAGCCAGTGTTTCCCAAACAATTCCCCGCAAAATGCCATATCCTCAAAGCGAGTTTACATTGAATGGTGCAAATGTTAACGCTGCGATTGCCAATTATGGCGGTCAAAATACATTTAACCCTAATGCCCGCGTTTGGTGGGACAAATAATAGGATTGGATGATTGAGTTGATTGCCGTTCCGGATATTTCCGGGGCGGCTTTTTTATTCAGCGGTCGGATCAGGTTAGTTCTGCCAGGAGCTTTTCAAAGCCTTCTACTTTTCAGTTTCTTCTCCCGCTGTCCGATTTCTCCGGCTTCGGATACGATTTGCCCGTAGCTTGTATTATAGGTTTACCATAATTCCAAATTTAATTCAAAATCGCTATTTTTCATGCTTGTGCCCTATAGTTCTCCACATACATTTCCTGTCTTTTAACTAGTGAAAACATCCTTAGGATTAGCTTGAATTTTACATTGTTCAATACCAGTCCGTATTCCTTATTTTTAAGCTTCCGTTCCGCATAGGTACGCATTTCCGGATCATGTTCAACAGCTGCCCTGGCAGCCATATTCAGTTCTTGCTTCAGTTCCTTATGTGCTAAATGGCTGACTCGGGGCCGTCCCTTAATACTTGTCCCCGATGTATGCCCAAACGGTATTACCCCGACAAAAACAGCGTAATGCCGTCCATCTGGAAATGAGGTGAAGTTTTCGGTATATGCTATTGTCATCCATCCATTGACAGGGCCAATCCCCTTAATGCTGGTTATGATCCGATAGTTGAGCAGCATGGATGCATCCCTTTTTATTATTTGCATAATACGGTCTTCTATCTCCTTCTCATAACGCTTGTTTGCCTTAATCTTTTCCTGTGCGATACCTATTACCAGATCTTTTTTTCCAACGTCATACATATGCTTCCGTTCTTTAATCGTACTCTGATATCCGGCAGATTCACGTACCAGCCGTTTACGGAACGAAAGGGCAGACTTTAGTTCTAAGATATTATTATCCAGCGGCTTAGATGGCTTGAGCTTTTTTATTTTTTCCTCGCCATACGTCCCTATCCGAAAGGCATCTGCCCCGTCACTCTTTCCCCTAACCGCGCCCATCGATAGCTTGATCTCTAAACCTGGTACGCGGCAATATGCAATGCCATGGGACTGGCAAAATTGAATGAACCTGTACTCGTAGCCTCCGGTATATTCCAATACTATGAATGTTTCCTGTAAATCAATTTCGTTGTCTTTACACCATTTTTTAAATTTACAGAAGCCCTCACTGTTGTTGTCAATATGCAACGGTAACTTCCGTTCAGCGCAGCACACGTCAAGCGTCTTCTTAGACACATCGACACCCAAAATAACATTCCACTGTTTCATACGTTATTTGTTTAAATCGTTAATAAATTGCCTTTTGCCAATCACCTTTGATAGATCAAGGGAATAATTATAGCTGGGCCTTGGGCAATCATAAAAGGCAGGGACTAATACAAACTATAGCCCGTCAGGCTAAAGCGACTACATAAGTGCACCCTGCCTTTTATAATAACGTTTTCCACAAAGTTTTTAGTTTTTAACACCCCCCAGACCCCCCATTTCAACAATAACAATAAATCGTTAAATTGACCTCTATAAGACCAAAGGCGACTACACTGCATAAAACAAGTAGCCAACATCATAAAAATCGAGCATAAACGTATTTCCTCACTTTTCCCAAACGGCCCCTCTGGTTTCCTTTCGCTGCGACAGATCATTATCCGGAACGATCACTGCAACCCAGGGTGTATCAGCAGAGGCGATGTGGCCGATCCATTCAAAACTTAAGGGAATCCCAGGTTTCAGCATAAGCTTTTTTGAAGTACCTGTAATCGTTAAATTATCCGTTCGAATATTGAAATGATGCTGCCCGTTGCCCTGCGCTGTTATTTTAATTATAATATCTCCTTTTGCTGAAACTCTTTTTGAAATTTGATAGTTCAGCAAAAAGCCAGGGCGGCATTCTAAATGATAGGATGCGCCGGGCAAAAAGGTTTGTGTTTGTTCCCTGTTATTGCTGATAATAATATATTTCCCTTCCGGCACGCTTGTTTTAAAACTGCCGGTCGACTTATCGGGAGATACCGTTATCACTTCTTTGGTGTTAACCTCTTTAAATATTACTTCACCGGTTGCCCGCCCTTCAACCATCGCCGGGCCTTCAATATCTTTTAACAGCCATATCCAGTTAGTTACCGGGTGGCCCCATATTTCTTTATAGGTCCACATACTTTGAACAGGCCAATAGGGGGCGTCATCTTCACCCTTCGTTTGTATGCCAACAGGCAGTGCGCCAACGATATCCCCGGAGGAAG
This sequence comes from Bacteroidota bacterium, assembly GCA_025355225.1. GTDB lineage: Bacteria > Bacteroidota > Bacteroidia > Sphingobacteriales > Sphingobacteriaceae > Mucilaginibacter. The sequence goes on along the minus strand of JANYAB010000148.1, from coordinate 12,944 downwards.
GCGTATAAAGGGGTACAAAATCGTAGCCTTCGCCATACATGGTACTTTCTGAAAATGGGTTGCGTCCTATGATCCACTCCAATTGGTGTTCCGACAGTTGTGCCAAAGCCAGATCACCACGAAGGCCCGCGGCGCTTGCCAGTGCCTGGGCCTGCGGCAAAATTGTACCGAAATTTCCCCTGTAATCCATCCACACCGGGAATATGCGCAGGTAATGGCCTTTGCCTAAAGCAGCGCCTTTGAGTACTTGTTTTTGGAATGATTCTTTCCTGCTTTCGGGCACATGCATATATTCGGTATCAACATACACAGACGACGGCATTAAGTTATACGGCGCGGAATATTTTGATATGGTTTTCAGGTACTCCGAGTAAAGCGTAACCGATGCATACCAATGCATCCAATCCGGGTTATCCGGAAATGCATCGCAAAGTGCCGTAAGCGCCATGGTCGGCGCCTGTTCCCGGCCCCGGTGACAATAGTGAAGTATCCTGTCCTTAGCCGTAGAAGTATAAAAGAAACCTGTAAGAGGGGTATCCCAATCGGGGCGCTTGCGCTGCTGGGCATTTACAATAACTGGTGCCAAAGCCGTTGCCAGACCAGCATATTTCTTATCACCGGTTGCTTTCCACATCGCCACTGAGGAAAGAATAGCCTGCGACGGCAATTCATCCTCCACGTTGTTAGAATCGAAATTACCCCGCCATAAATCTTTCGGCGGTTTAACTAGAGGCATGCCTTCAAAAGCAAACTGCCAGTCGGCTTTTGCCATTTTTAGCGCACCGGCCGCATAAGCTGGGTCCATATCTTTAAATACCCGGTAGCCAATTGCTTCGACTGTAGCTGCTTCAAAATTTGCCATCGGGTTATTTTGCGCAGTAGCGACAACGTCATCATCATCGCCGATTATATTGTTCGTTCTGCGGCTGTTGATCGAGCCTGTATTGCGGTAACCATCGCCGAAGCTCGTTTTTAATATCCAGTCGAGCCCCCATTTTGCTTCTTCGAGCACGCGCTTATACAATGCCGGGTTATTGTTCCTGGCACGAAGCTTTTCAGCCATGCTGAGTAATGAATAAGTAATTTCTTCGGTACCTTCAAAACTTTGCGACAGATCACCCGCATCGTGCCAGCCGCCATTTATAACCATCCGCTTATCCCCATGCAGGCAAATCCAGTCCTGGTGTTCTTTGCCATGTACCCCTGGGATTTCCATCCCGCAACGTTCTGCGTAGAAAAAATTCACTGCCTTCCATATGGTTCTTTCGTAAACATCTGCGCCAATCCTAAAGGGCTTGGTGGTTACATTTCCCGCCTCTAAAACATAAGTTCCGGGCTTCCTGACTTCAGAAAAGTTCATTACCTGGAAACTGCCAATATAAGAAGTTACCTTTTCTATAGGTTTGGTAAGCACTACATTTCCGTTGTCCTGATCAATAAGTTTGAAATTTTTTGCATTGACATTGTTGGCAATTGCGCTTTTGCTCGCACCGGTTTGGTAACCGGTATGCGCATAAGATATACGGCCGGGCCACACATCCCAACCCTCAACTTTATCAGGATCTACCTTCTCAAGCTCAAACTGATCAAAATAAAAATGGATTTTATCAGCCTCGCCCGGATAGCTGCCCGACAGGCCGTATGACATTTCAAATGCTGTTATTTTATCCCTTGCTACATTGCTTATCTCCCAAACAACATGGTTCCATTGGTGATTTTTAAGTACGAGGGAAGTTTCGCCTTGCTGGCCGAAAATTGCAGGTAGTTTTACATTGCCATCATTATACAACTGGCAATCCAGCGCGGTGGTATAAAAGCCGGGCAGGTCGGGATATATCCAAATGGAAATGCGGTTATACGCTGTCCAATCCTCCCCGTTAAACAATCGCCTCACACCTGATCTGCCCCACCCTCGACCGTTTTTAGGTGCAGGGCCGGCCAGCCTCGTTGGTGTTGTCATGAGCATAGATCGACTGCCTTCGTGAACAAACTGTTTTGATAGTTCGATGGTGGCAACGGAACTGCTTGAATCTACTATTTTAATGACTTTCCTGGCGTCGACTATTTCAGTGCCCGATGTTGTAAAAGAACGCCAGTTGTCAAGATTTTCCATGTTGTCCAATGTACGTTTACCGAAGACTTTTTTATTAAGCCAGCGGTAAGCGGCAGAATCTTTAAGATTTGCCTGCATAGGTTCACGAACCAAAAGAAAGCCGGATAAGATAATAGCGGCGGTAAGGTATAAGTATCTCATCATGGGTAAATAGACGATAGATTTTTATAAATACTTGTTATAAATCAAAATTGGGACAAATTTTGGCATTGAGTGCCTGATCTTTATAAATTCATCTAAAAGGAGTATTGTTTTTTCCTTTACTGAGGGAGAAACGCAGCAGCGACCTACAACGGAAGTACAGGTGACTATTTTAAATTGTGGAAAGATTCAGAAATCAATTCCACATTTGCAAGGTTTATGCTGGTCAAGTCAATAATAAAGAAAGATATGGAATAGTTATTAAGTGAAAAACAAAAGTTGTTTATAAACCACAAAGCCCCTGATTGCTGAAAGGCTTTGTGGATCTAACGATACAAATTTTGAACTATTTTATTGAAGGTATTCAGGTAATAGTGCAATTAATAGTTTAGAATTAATTGCTTCGAAAAAGGCGACGAGAATTTTATCAAAGCTTTAGCCTTAATCATTAAAATCAGATTAATCCCCAGGGCATCGCTTTTGATCGGCTTTTGTTATTTATAACCGCTGATTGCCGACCGTTGGATCAGGTTAATTCTGCCAGGAGCTTTTCAAAGCCTTATACTTTTCAGTTTCCTCCAAAGTTAGGCTTGATAAAATATTTAAAGATTTTCCATCGCGCCCAGTAAAACCATAATTGCTTTTTTGAGCCGTTTCAAAAAACTGGATGGAATACTGATCTTTTAAATTTGTATTGTTTTTAATAATTTCTGCAAACCTTGTTTTGAAATTTTCCTTTTGAATTGCTGACGCTGTTGTTTTGGCCACCATAATTATTTCTTTTTTACTTTAATTGCAGATAACCCTTTTGGACCCTGTTCAGTTTCAAAAGTGACCATATTGTTTTCCTTTAACGGCTCGGTTAAAGCGTTAATATGCACAAAAATGCTCTCTTGCGTTTGCAGATCCTTGATAAATCCGTAGCCCTTCGATTCATTAAAAAAGCTTACGACGCCATTTCTGACCGTGTCAAATGGAATGTCTTCCTGTTTTGCGGTACCAATCCGGATATCGTCTACATTGATCTTTATTTTCCGGGATGGGTCGGGTGGAGTTGAGGTAATATTCCCATGCTCATCAATGTAAGCCATCATATCCTCCAGACTTTTGCCCTTGCCTGCATTAGCCTTTCGGTCTTCGGCCTTTTCCTTTTTATCCTTCGCCTTTTTTAGGCGGGCCTTCTCTTTTTCCTTTTTACTAAATGTTTCCGTCGATCTTGCCAATATACTTATGCTATTTTAACATTAACCGCACTTGGGCCTTTTTTGCCTTCTTCTACATCGTAAGTAACTTCATCATTTTCGCGGATCTGATCAATCAATCCGGTAACGTGTACAAATACTTCTTTGCCGCCACTTGTTGGTGTAATAAAGCCGAAGCCTTTTGATTCATTAAAAAATTTTACTGTTCCTGTTGCCATTATATTTATTAGTTAAGGCTGCAAGATACATTTAATTCTTCGGATGAACAGCAAGTTAAAACGAAAGACCAAATTGCAGCGGGAAATAAGCATCCGCTGTATTGGCCTTTATACTTTTTTTCTGCTTCTTTATAGATCGCATTAGAATACCATAGAATTTTATCAACAGCTTAATTTCACAATAAGGAATCGACACTTATTGTGCGTCTTGCGCACAGGAACAAGGTTTTGTTATAAACGAGGTGGGAGTTTATTTGAATGTTCAAAATAGTAAAGCTAGGTATTTTCACACCAGGCTTTGTGTCGATTCTAAATGCGCCCCATTGCGGATGGCGCACCCACATATTATATTTTATTGCCTGATTTTATCTAATCGAATAACTAACCAGAAGCTTATTGCCCTTTCAAGCCCTGTAGAAAACTCGTATAGGCGGGTTTTTTTGCAATGTTTTTATCAAAAAGTAGTGGAAAATCAGGAGCCGAAGTTGAGTTTAACCAACTTTCGTTATCGGTTAAGCCCCAAACCGTTATTCCAAACCGCTGTGGTGCGGGTACGTTTTTGAGATAGGATTGTACAACATATTTGTATAAGGCAGCCTGGGATGCTAAGGTAGTTGCATCTGGTGTGAATGAACCGGATTTGGCTGTGTTTACAGAAACATCCAATTCGGATACCCTTACCAATAATCCCGTTTTTGCCAACTTTATAAACGCGTTGTCTATGTTTGATTGTGAAGTCTGCAAATTGATATGCATTTGCGTTCCTATGCCATCAATCTGGGCACCCTGGGCTCTTAATTGGCCCACGTAAGCGATTAATGAATCAAGTTTAAAGTTGTATTCTAAATTATATTCATTGATGAAAAGTAAAGCATTAGGGTCTGCCGCTTTCGCATATTGAAATGCTTTTAGTGCATAACTACGGCCTAAATACTGCGACCATAAAAACTGGTTGCCCATATTTTGAGGTGGCATTGTATAGTTGGAAGCGTCCCTTAATGCGCCTGTTCCGTCTGACATTGGTTCATTTACGACATCCCAGGCTTTAATTTTCCCTTTGTAATGTGTAACTGTTGTAGTAATAAATTTCCTGAGGGCAGTATCAATTACTGTTGCAGATTGGGTTGGGGTGGGAGGGGTTATTGATCCACCGGCAGGGTCTATCACCGATACATTATCAATGACATAAACTCCTGTAGACGGAAAATTAAATCTCAAAATTGGAGATGATTCTGTAATTGTCACGTTCCAGGTATAGGTTGCCCAGCCAGGCGTAGTTGTTAGGTCATCCTGCTGGTAGACTGTATTCTGCATGACAAGCCTGACTTTACCTGCGACAGAAGATTTAATAGAAACTGTTACCGTATAGATTTTATTTGGAACAACCGTAAACGCCGTTCCAATGGATTGCATATCATAAACATTAGCTCCCGGTGCGGTAACTGTAGCCTGCATAGCCCTCGAGCCACCATCATTATCATCGATAACAGCACCAAAAGAACCTGATGCTGTACCCCCAACAATATTAGACCAACCCGTAAAATTTGATCCTGATCCTGTTTCGAAGTCGCCATATTGCATTAAATTTGTTGGCGTACCGTTCTGCTTGTTTAAAGCACTTATTAATCCGTTTAAATAAGTAGCATTTTGTTGCGAATACCAGCATAAATTATGTCCAAATACCTGGAGGCCATTGTTTGCACAAATAGTGTATAAAGCATCTGCGGTGGTATAATTAAAACTTCCGTCATTTTGAACGATCGAGCCGTTCTTTAACTCGTTGCCGAAAGTTACGTAATTGGCTTCTTTTTTTACCGTTGCCACATAAGCCGCATTTGTTGACATGGTGCCATAAAGAACCGCGAATCCAAAATTAGGAAACCCTGAACTTGAGACTGCTGTACCCCTGAGTGTTGCTGTATCCGAAATAGCACCTGTATTGGTATTCCCTGTATTGGTGTTGATATTACCTTCATCTTTGGCGGGAGAATCTTTTTTGCAGGAATATACCAGCATTGCTATGGCAACCCCCCAAATTAAAGATGATCGTTTTAGTATATTGCTTTTCATTTGAATGTTTCTTTAGGAAGTAATTTGGAGCAAAATAAAAACGCCGCCCTCGCGGCAGCGTTTTTAAATTAATTAACTATAAAAAATTAAATAAACCCTAAATTATCCACGTATAAGGTACATGGAGGGGTTACACCATAATTTTGCAGCACAATCTCTGTAATAGATCCCGGACTGCCCAAAGAGCTTAATGGAATAATAAAGTCCGTGTAAGCTCCGGGTGTTAAGGTAACTTGAACAGCGTTGCCGTAGGCACCGTTAATTACTACTTGTACCTTTTGCCCCGCGCTATAGCCTGCCCCGGCGTAAGCGGAAAATTTAATTGCTGTTAGACCGAGCGTGCTGACCTTAATTGCCGTTGCACCTCCATAGCCTAACTGTAAGGCGCCATACTGGTTTGTGAAAACACATGCAATGTCATAAGTGCCGGCTTCCGCATGTGTTTGATCATTATAGGCTCTGGTACTATTATAACCATCATATCCTCCGCTGCCCTGACCGCCCCATCCTGTGGCTAACGATTCGGTAAAAACAACATATTTAAACCCAAAATTAGTAGCAGACACCGCGGTACCGCCGGGAGTAGTTACATAAATTAAATTTGAAGAAACCCCCTGTGGAACCTGTACCTGTATTTGAGTCGCGGTAGGTGTTCCGACGATCGTGGCCGGAATTTTATCAAATCTCACACCCGTAACACCATTAAACACCTGTCCGGTCAATGTTATAATAGCACCCGGATTTGCTACCTGGGGAGCAAAACTGGTAATAATGGGAGGGGGTTGGGTTATCGGAAAATCAAAATTAACTGTCCCATATTTGGTAACAACTATTAATTTATTGGTTTGACTGGGGCCAAAGGGTACCTGGGCAGCGGTTGATGTTAACGAAGGAATTGTTATAATGATGCTATGGTCCGTTAACAATCCAGGATTAAAATATACGTTTACGCCATTAAATGACACCGTCCTGGTCGTTAACAAGTTTGTACCGATTATAGCATATTGATTACCTAACCCCCCTGACGTAACCGTAGAGTCAAAGCCTATTATTGTAGTTTTAGTTTGCGTAATACTTGAATCAAGTGTAATTCTTCTTACGACATTATTTACGGTATCATTTTTCGCTACGGTACGAACTCTTGTAATAGTTGGTGCGCCTATGCCTTCTGTATCACTTTTTTTACAGGAAAACGCAAACAGCAATATAAGAGATAATGCCCCGTATAATAGTTTATAATTCTTTTTCATATCAATTATCTTTAAGTTATTATTAAAAAACATAAGGAACAGGTGGATCATTTAACTTAGGATCAGCCGCAAGCTCTACAGCAGGAATCTGAAACTGTAACTGAGGGGCTGTTATGGTTAAATATATGTTGCCATATCTAACAATTGGAGCTGTACTGCCAGCCGTTCCCCGGTCTTGTTGTTCCATCAACTGGATGCCAAGCGTATGCGTGTTATTATTAAAGCCATCTACACGCATCAAATCGTAAAAGTAATCGTCTTCGAACGCGAACTCTCTTCTGCGTTCCTCCAGGATATCATCTTTAATAACATTCTTAGGCACGCTTGCGTTTGGCGTCGCACCATATAGGGTATAACTGGGATTAGCAACCGTATAAAACCTTCTTATTTGGGTTAGTGGCGCCAATCCAGCTCTTCTCCTGATCGTATTAAGGGCATTGAGGGCAATTGGGTCTGAGCTGGTTGTTGCACCAGCCATAACTGCCTCTGCTTCAATCAAGAAAATATCAGCATAACGAAGCATGTAAGTGTTGTTTGCTGCAGATTGAGCTGCGCCAATGCCTCCGTTGTCGGCCGGTGTACCTACTACGTACTTTTTTGTCGCCGAATTAGTTCCTTGTGCGCTTCCACCAGCGGGGTATGTATAGCCGCCTGCTGCCTGATCAATTTCGGGGTAGTGGTCTCCCGGCACCATGAAAGTTGGTTTACGGCGAAGATCCGCTGGATCAAATTCATCCATAAGGTCAAAAGTTGGGGCTACTTCACCATAACCATCACCTGTGCCGGTTATCTGGCTACTGGCTGCAGCAGAGGCCTGGAAAGAATTGCCGTAACCGTAAGTATTGTTATTAACTGCGGCACCTCCGGCCCATTGCAAGGCAATTATTGATTCCTCATTATTATTATTGGCGGTCAGAAACAAGTCGGAATATTGTTTACCGGCTATGTCAATACCATATAACTTAAATTCACCGCTGTTGATGACCTTTTCGGCTTCTGCCCTTGCATTCGGGTAATCCTGCATATACAAATAAACTTTTGCCAGCAAAGCCGAGGCTGATCCACTCGAAACATGTGCGTTGGCGCTATAAGTACTACCTCTTTTTTTCGCGGTACAATTGGCTTCCGCGAAGAGAAGGTCATTTACGATAAACTTGTAAACATCCGGGACAACATTTCTCGGAACCTGGAAATTGGAAATATTAGCGGCGGTGTTTGTAATTATCGGCACAGGGCCATATATCCTTACCAGGTGAAAATACGCTAAAGCACGCATAAGGTGAGCTTCGCCCAGCGCATTATTAACGACATCTTTGCCTACTGACGCCGGAACTGCTGTGGGTAAGGTATTGATCAATGCATTAGCCTGAGCAACTTCGGTATACAATGAATTCCAGGCTGCGTCAAGTACCCTGTCTGTATTAGAAACTGTAAAAGTAGAGAAGTTGTCGACATCGCTTGAATATGAACGTGCGTTTCCGCCGCTGATTTCAGATATTGCCCAACCGGCATGGGTGTTCCAGCCAAACCAGGGTACACTGTATAAAGCATTAGTAGCCGCATTTACCTGGTCAGCATTCTGATAAAAATTACCTATAGCAACTGAACTTAGTGGTGGGCGGTTAAAGTAATCTTTTTTACAACTGGTAGCCATAGCAGTAACTATTACTACCGTTCCAAACATAAATTTTTTAAATATTTTCATTTCCATAATCATTAAAAATCTGCATTGATACCAAATGAAATTGTACGGGGAATAGGGTATCTTCCCTGGTCAACTCCGTTTAAAAACACGTTTTGATTGGCTGCGCCAACCTCCGGATCAAGCCCCTTGTATTTGGTAAACACATAAAGGTTTTGACCTGTTGCATAGAGCCTTATCCGGCTAAGTTTTAAGTGGCGGGTAAATGCGCTGGGTAAATTATAGCCGAAAGTCACATTCTGAAGCCTTAAATAAGATCCGCTTTCGATATACCGGTCGGACATATTTACGTTAGCATTAGCTCCGCTAATCGGCCTCGGGATATTTGAATTAGGATTGCCCGGCGTCCAAAAATTAGCCACTGATGCCAGTTGATTTTGATATTGGCTTCCCAAATCCGCTATTTGATAGTCCAGCGCATTCAAAATCTTTGCTCCGTATGATCCGTTAAGGAAAACAGTCAGGTCAAATGACTTATAATTAAATGTATTGGAAATACCATAAGTAAACTTAGGGTTTGGATCGCCCAAAGGAACCTGGTCATTGGCGTCAATTTTTCCATCATTATTTTCATCCACATACTGAATATCTCCCAACCACGTTCCGCCGGTATTACTGGTAACAGGTTGTCCAAATTGAATTGGAGCGCTTCTCAGCTGGGCATCGGTTTTAAATATGCCTTTTACCTTATAACCATAAAACTCGCCTATAGGGCCGCCTACCACTGTACGCGTAACAGGCAGCGTGAGGAAACTTGTTGTAATTTGACCCGTTATATAAGGAGTTCCCGGAGCAAGCGCCGTAACTTTATTGGTATAATGACTAAAGTTTAAATTGGTGCTCCATGAAAAGTTACTGCTAACAATGTTTTTACTACTGATACTGAACTCAAAACCTCTATTTTGTACACCACCACCATTTATTTCAGGCGGGGCAATTGCGGCTGCACCGGAATAGTCGGCAACGCCGCCTAACAGGAATGCCGGCAGAGATGCCTGGAAAAGAAAGTTTTTTGAGGTTTTGTTAAAATAGTCGAATGATCCGATTATTCTGTCATTCAACAAACCAAAATCGAGGCCCAAGTCCTCTTGTATAGCCGTTTCCCATTTAAGATTAGGATTTGCGATATTGTTTAAAGCGAAGCCGGTACCGACGCCGGTGGGTACGGAATTGAGTACTGCACCATATAAATATCCTGGCACATTCTGATTTCCTGTTTGCCCGTATCCTACCCTGATTTTTATATTATCAGCAACCTGTTTTAATGGTGCCATAAATGGTTCTTCGGACAGTCTCCAGGATACAGCCGCCGAAGGGAAATACCCTGTTTGGTGCCCTTGCGCAAATTTAGATGAACGGTCTGATCTTATAGTTCCGGTCAAACTATATTTCGCATTATAAGTATAAATAGCACGGGCAAACTCTGATTCAAGAATATCATTGTTGCCCACAAATTCCCCTACTCCAGCTGTTGTCGAAGTTCCTAAATTAAGAGATTGAAGGGTATTGCCGGCCACAAAATTTGAGATATTGGCCGCGTTAGCGTTATAGACAGAATTCACTAACTCATGAGCCGCCAGTACTGTGACATCATGCTTTTGGTTAAAAATGTGATGATAAGTTAAATACTCTTTCCAGCTCCAGTAGGTTGAATTGGTGCGATATTCCTGTAATGTTGCGGTAGGCACATTGTGCAATGGATCATAATTGTAAGCAGGATTGAAATATTTTGCGACAGATGAATTGATATCAGCATCATATTCAGAGTGCAGTGTTAAATCTTTCGTGAATTTAAGGTCAGAGTAAATGCTGGCGTTGTAGTTGTCCTGACCCAGCGTATTGGTTATTAATAAGGCCTGTGCCACAGGATTTATTTGCGCACCAATTTGCCCCGCCACAGGTCCTGCGAAGGAACCGTCTGCATTATATACAGCCTGGTCTGGCGCACTTAGTAAAGCGGTGTAAATTATACCGGTATTGTTACTTAAAGATGTATTCTGGTTGCTACGGCTCCCCGAAACGTTGGCGCCAATGCTCATCCAATCTTTTACCTGGGTGTTTACTGTCGCACGAAAGGTATATCTGTCAAAGTTATTGCCTATTACAGTTCCGTCCTGCTTTAAATAGCCGCCCGAAATATAGTAGTCGGTACCGTTCTTAGCGCCCGAAAAAGAAAGCTGGTGACTTTGAATGGGAGCTGATCTAAAAATAGCATCCTGCCAGTTGGTTCCTGGCCCGAGCAAAGATGGATTAGCGAATTCACCTCGTCGTGGGATATTAATGATATCCGCCAAAGAATTTTCGAGGTTCGCATACTGCTGAAGATCCATCATTTTTAGTTCTTTTCCCTGGTTCTGCGTGCCATAAGATCCATTGTAACTAATTTTTCCTTCGCCGCTTTTACCACGTTTTGTAGTAATGATAATTACGCCATTTGAACCCCTGCTGCCATATATTGCGGTAGCTGATGCATCTTTTAATATATCAATTGATTCTATATCGGCCGGGTTAAGGAAAGTCAATGGGCTAACGGCGTTTTCTCCGTTATTAGGGGCAAGGGCCGGTGATTTTCCAGTAGTGCTTCTATTGGTTGCATCACCGGATATGGCAATCCCGTCTATTACATATAAGGGCTCATTTGTTCCGCTTAATGAACCGATACCGCGAATATGCACCGAAGTATTGCTTCCCGGGCCGCCTGCATTTTGCTGAATAGTAACGCCAGCAGCTTTGCCTTCAAGAATTTGATCAATACTTACCTGGGGTACATTTGCTATTTCTTTAGCAAGAACTGAAGATATGGCGCCATTTACATCCTGACGTCTTTGCTGGCCATATCCAATTACAACGACATCGCTCAGGCTGGAAACCTGTTCTTGCAAAGTAACATTAATTACCGATTTGCCATTTATGCTGACTTCCTTTGCAGAAAATCCAATAAAGCTAAATACCAAAGTTCCACTTGCATCTGGTAGCTGGATTGAATATTTTCCGTCATTATCTGTAACAACCACTACGGTTGTACCTTTTAGCCTGACGCTTGCTCCAGGCAAAGCCAGTCCTTTATCGTCAGTCACTTTTCCGGTAATTACAACCACAGCGTTAACTGGTTGAGCAGTATTTTTTTTATGGATCACTACCGTATTGCCATTAATTACAAACCCCAGTGGCTGATCTTTAAAACACAGATTTAACACTTCGTTTAAAGGTTCATTGGTAACGGATAGACTAACAGGATTTGCTGTTTTGAGCATAATGGCGTTATAAAGAAAATTATAACCACTTTGCCGGCTAAGATTATTCAGAACTTCGTCCAAAGAAGCGTTTTTTACGTTTAAACTTACTTTTTGAGCATAGGTAGCAGCGCTGACCTGCATTAAGGCGACTACCCATAAAACAATGGTTAATTTCATTATCTTGAGGACTTTAGGTGGGATGCGGGTGCTGGACCCGCAAAAAATTGCAGTAAAATTTTTGTACATTTGAATGTTAGGTTTAAATAATTGATTTAGACAATGATCACATTAATTACCTGGCCAGCTTCCCAAAGCTGCATGCACCAGGGACGGTACGAACGTTCCTGGTGCTTTTTAGGTAACTATTATTTTAAATAAACTTATTCCATAACAGTTACCCTCCTTCCTTCAACTTTGAAATGTATGGTTCCGGTTAATTCCAGGTTTCTTAATACTTCAGAAAGATTTTTGGATTTGGAAACACGACCGCCGTATACTTTATCTTCAAGATTTCCCTGGTAAGTGACATCCACATCATACCATCTTGCGATTTGCCTCATGATTTGCTGGATATTTGAATTTTGAAGCGAGAAAATACCATTTTTCCAGGCCAGCACATTTTCAATATCGGCATGCCCGACGGTGAAATTATTTTGATCGTTTTTACTGATCGTTTGTTGTCCGGGAATCAATACTTTGTAAAAACTACCTTTAGAAACTTTTACAGATCCCTCTAACAATGATGTTCGTGTTTCGCCTTCATCACTATAGGCCATTATATTAAAATGTGTCCCTAACACTTCAACTTCTTCTTCATTAAATTTTACCTTGAAAGGCATATTTTTATTTTTTGCAACTTCAAAATATCCTTCACCGGTTAATTCAACTTTTCTTTCATTACCCACAAAAGCCGTTGGATATTTTAATGAGGAGGCAGAGTTCAGCCAAACCTTGGTGCCATCCGGTAAAATCACCTGGTATTGGCCACCTCTTGGCGTAGATATCATATTGT
>JANYAB010000145.1 GCA_025355225.1 Bacteroidota bacterium | reverse complement strand
GTGGTCCCGGCTAAGGCCGAAAACAGGTAATTTTTGAGTAAGGGTTTTTGTGCATTGGTATAATCGCCAAACGTTTTGTTGCGTGCATTTAATATCATACACCACACAAAATTTGTTGTTAAACCTCCCCAAAGTATGATCACATAGGTAACATTGTTTTGGAAGAGAAAGTTTCCCTGACCGGGGTTTGCCGTCTTCCACACTTCATTGGCATGGTCGGCCATATCCTTACCAGCCTCGATGCCGAAGTTAAAACAAGCACTCAAAACCCCTGAAACAATTGCCACAAAAATGCCCAGGCCGAAACGGTATTCCTTATTGTCCTCTACATCAGCCTTACCGGCAATCAATTCTTTTTCCTTCATTGTGCCGGCCCAGCCGCAAATGACAATCCCGACGACGCAAATCGTGATGCCTAGTAGCACCATTTGTCCCCAATGGGTATGAAGGAGCATGCTGAAGGTATCCTTGCCCGCCTTCGGGAAAAAATTATAATAAATGGATGGAATGATCGAACCAAATACCGCGCATAGACCGAGTATAATGGTGCTGCCTAAGGATACCCCCAGGTAGCGAACCCCTAGTCCGTAGGTTAAGCCGCCTATTCCCCATAACAATCCAAAAAAATAGGTCAGGAACAATATCTGCCCATTTGTTTGCGCTATAATCTCCGTAAAGTGCGGTATCGTCAGCCATGCAGCCAAAGGCGGTACTATGAGCCAGGAAAATATGCCGCCCACTATCCAGAAGCTTTCCCAGGCCCAGCCTTTTACCTTTTTATAGGGGATATAAAAACTACCTGACGCAAAACCACCGATAAAGTGGAAAATGATACCAAAGATTACCTGCATGGTTTAGAAATTGGTTGTTTATAATAATAAGACAATGATAGAAGGAAGAATTGGTTTAACTGTCCTCATCTGTCACCTACCGGTGCTGAAGTAAATTTAGGATTATTTTTGTCTGAACCATGATTTACAGGATTTAAGGATTTTCCTGATTCCCGAGCTATTTATCATGGAAATTTTTAATCCTATAAGCGGTTTTGGAAGACTAATATAATAAATCCTGACCGCTATCTGAACACGATTTTTAAGATTAAAGGATTGCCATGATCGTGCGGGCCTGGCTTTCCTACCCACAAGTTCAGGCATTCTTATATTTTCACACTTGCACATCTGCATATCCGCACATCTGCACATCGAATAATATTATGCAAGCATAGTTTCCGCAGTTTTATTTTAATTAATTTTGTGCTCCATTAACTATAACCTGCATGGAAATCATTGCTCCATACCATTCCAAAAATAAAATACGCTTTGTAACGGCCGCTTCGCTGTTCGACGGGCATGACGCCACCATAAATATTATGCGCCGCATTTTGCAATCGTCGGGCGCCGAGGTGATCCACCTGGGGCATAACCGCTCGGTAGAAGAGGTGGTTAATTGCGCCATACAGGAAGATGTGCAGGGCATTGCCCTTACATCGTACCAGGGCGGGCATGTTGAATATTTTAAATACATGCACGACCTGCTGAAGGAACGCGGTGCCGGGCATATTAAAATTTTTGGCGGCGGTGGTGGCGTCATCTTACCGCAGGAGATAAAAGAGCTGCAGGATTATGGAATAACACGCATTTACTCTCCGGATGACGGCCGCACAATGGGCCTGCAGGGGATGATCAACGATATGCTGCAGCAATGCGATTTCCGGACAGTTACCAAACTGAACGGCGAGTTGAAGCATTTGCCCGAGAAAGATATAAAAGCGATTGCATCGCTGATCACATTGGCTGAGAATAGTGGCCTCACAAGCCCCACCCAACCCTTCCAGGAAGGGAGGGCTTCAAAAAATAGCGAAGCTAAAGTCTCCTCTACCGGGGGAGATTTAGAGGGGGCTACTCCCGTGATAGGTATTACCGGCACGGGCGGCGCTGGCAAATCATCGCTGGTCGATGAGATCGTTCGGCGGTTTTTGATGGAGACCGATAAAACACTGGCCATTATTTCGGTTGATCCGTCTAAAAGGAAAACTGGCGGGGCCTTGCTGGGCGATAGGATCAGGATGAATTCCATTAATAGTCCAAGGGTATATATGCGCTCGCTGGCTACGCGGCAGGCTAATTTAGCATTGTCTAAATATGTGCAGGAGTCTATCGATATCTGCAAAGCTGCGGGATATGATTTGATTATCGTTGAGACTTCGGGTATTGGTCAGTCGGATACTATGATCACAGATTATTGCGACCTTTCTATGTATGTAATGACGCCGGAGTTTGGGGCCGCAACGCAACTGGAAAAGATCGACATGCTTGATTTTGCAGATATCGTTGCCCTTAACAAATTTGATAAGCGCGGCGCGCTGGATGCCATTCGGGACGTGCGCAAACAATACAAACGTAACCATCACCTGTTTACCGCCAAAGACGAGGACCTGCCGGTGTATGGCACTATGGCATCGCAGTTTAATGATCCTGGCATGAACAATCTGTTCGAGGCCCTGATGCATAGACTGAAAGAAAAGACCGGGGTTGATTTTATAGGAAAGAAATTTGATATCGCTACCTTACATTGGGGCGAATCGGAAAAAATATACATCATTCCACCTGATCGCACGCGGTATCTTGCCGAAATTGTCGAAAGCAGCCAGGACTTTAACGAATGGGTTGATACGCAGTGTAAGATCGCGCAACAAATGTTCCAGGTAAAGGGCACTATTGATTTGTTGGCGGAAAACACCGCCGGCTCCCCATTAGAGACGCAACGCATTGCGTATCTACAAGATATTTATAAACACCTCGAAAGCCATCTGCACCCCGACTGCAGACGATTGTTAAATGAATGGCCGGAAACAGTGAGAACATATAAAGCGGACAATTTTATTTATAAAGTGCGTGATAAAGAAATAAAGCAACCGCTTTATTATACTTCGCTTTCGCAATTGAAAATACCGAAGATCTCGCTGCCCCGCTACGAAGCCTGGGGTGATATTTTGCGCTGGCTGCTTACTGAAAATGTGCCGGGTGAGTTTCCGTATACCGCCGGGGTATTCCCGATAAAGCGCGAAGGCGAGGACCCTACCCGCATGTTTGCCGGCGAGGGTGGCCCGGAACGCACCAATAAGCGTTTCCACTATGTGTCGTTGGGGCAACCGGCGCATCGTTTGTCTACGGCTTTTGATTCGGTTACGCTCTATGGTGAAGACCCGCATATCCGGCCTGATATTTATGGCAAAATCGGTAACTCGGGTGTGAGCATTGCTACGCTGGACGATGCAAAAAAACTGTATTCGGGTTTTGATCTTTGTAGCACATCAACCTCTGTATCTATGACGATTAATGGGCCGGCGCCTATGCTGCTGGGGTATTTTATGAATGCAGCTATAGATCAGCAATGCGAGAAATATATTCATGAACATAAATTGGGGCATTTGGTGGAGGCAAGGTTTAAGGAGGTTTATGATGATAAGGGGTTAACTCGTCCAAATTATGACGGGGGCTTGCCTAAAGGCAATGATGGCTTAGGATTAATGCTTCTCGGCCTCACCGGCGACCAGGTATTACCTGCGGATACCTACAAAAAAATCAGGGCCCATGCTATTGCCACCGTTCGCGGTACAGTTCAGGCTGATATATTGAAGGAAGACCAGGCGCAAAATACTTGCATTTTTTCTACCGAATTTGCCCTGCGTATGATGGGTGATATACAGCAGTATTTTATCAATGAGAAAGTAAGAAATTTCTATTCGGTTTCCATTTCGGGCTACCATATTGCTGAAGCCGGAGCCAATCCTATTACGCAACTGGCGTTTACCCTTTCCAACGGTTTTACCTACGTAGAATATTACCTGAGCCGGGGAATGCATATCGATGATTTTGCACCTAATTTGTCGTTCTTCTTTTCCAACGGTATCGACCCGGAATACTCGGTGATCGGGCGTGTAGCGAGAAGGATATGGGCTAAAGCAGTCAAAAACAAATACAAGGGCAACGACCGTTCACAGAAACTGAAATACCATATCCAAACCAGCGGACGTTCCTTACATGCGCAGGAAATCGACTTTAATGATATCCGCACTACTTTGCAGGCGTTGTATGCCATTTATGATAATTGCAACTCGCTGCATACCAATGCTTATGACGAGGCGATCACCACACCCACGGAAGAATCTGTTCGCAGGGCGATGGCAATACAACTTATAATAAACCGTGAGTTGGGGCTTGCTAAAAATGAAAACCCCTTACAGGGTGCATTTATTATTGAGGAACTGACCGACCTGGTTGAAGGTGCTGTATTAGCAGAATTTAAACGTATCAATGATCGCGGCGGAGTTTTAGGCGCAATGGAAACCATGTACCAACGCAGCAAAATACAGGAAGAATCCCTCTACTATGAAACCATGAAACATAACGGCGAATACCCCATCGTTGGCGTTAATACTTTCCTCAATAAAAAGGGGTCGCCAACCATTACACCGTCCGAAGTGATAAGGGCGACCGAAGAAGAAAAGCAATTCCAGATCACTGCTCTTGAAGCCTTTCAAAAACGAAATGCGGATAAAGCACCTGCCCTGTTAAAAGAATTGCAAACCAAAGCTATAGCGGGAGCGAACATTTTTGAAAGTTTGATGGAAGCTTGTAAATATTGTTCTTTGGGGCAGATATCTCATGCTTTGTATGAGGTGGGAGGACAGTATAGGAGGAATATGTAAGATTGCTGATTTGAGAGTACGTTGATCTGCTGTATTTTCAGAACCACTGATGTTCAATCTGCGAAATCTTTAAATCATGAAAATCAGTGGATACTTGCAATGCGCATGTAATTAATATTATTGCCATAAGTAATTCAATTATATCTGGCAATAACATGGCCGACATAACAATCCTTCAGCATTAGAATATGATCATAATCAGAAATAATGATCGTTAACGACTCCTGCAAAGTACGAACTGGTTTATATTTGCGCAGCAATGTACGACAAGCTTATTCAACTTATTTCCCGATATGTAAAGGTGACCGATGAAGATATTTCATTGTGCAAAGAACTATTTGAACCGGTTTTATACCCCCGTAACCGTATTATAGAGGAAACTCGTAAGCGGCCCAAATACCTTTATTTTATTATCTCCGGTTATATCAGGTTATTTTATTATGATGGAAGCGGCAATGAAGTTACGAGCCACATTAATTGCCCGCCCGGTTTTATTACTTCCTATCATGCTTTCATACAACAAACCCCTTCCGAAGAAAATATGGAATCCATTACGGATTGCGAATTACTGAGAATATCAAAACTAAATCTCGACAAACTGTATAATGAAAGCATTGTGTTGAAGAATTTCAGCATTGCTATTTTTGAACAATCGCTGGTTTATAATGAAAACAGGGCTAAAGACCTAGCCACTTTGACAGCCGAACAACGGTATCAGAAGTTGATTAAAAACTATCCCGGCATATTATACAACGTCCCATTGCAATACATAGCTTCTTTTTTAGGCATGAAACCTGAGAGTTTAAGCCGCATCAGAAAGCTGATCATTTCCTAACATTTGTCAAGTGGATGGGATTTTCTGCTATCCATCTTTGTGTAAACAAATAAAAAATACACGAAATGGAAAATCAAAAATTATCTATAGTAACAGGCGCCAATGGACACCTGGGTAATAATCTGGTAAGATTGCTACTTCAAAAAGGAATATCTGTCAGGGCCTCAGTTCGAAACCTAAAGAATAAAGAACCCTTTGCAGGGCTTGACTGTGGGGTTGTTCAATCTGATATTTCTGACAAGCAATCTCTTGTCAGGGCCTTGCAGGGCGTTGACATTTTCTACGCGGTTGGCGCAGTATTTACCTTATGGGCAAAAGATCCGGTAAAAGAGATCTATAACGTAAATATGAATGGCATACGCAATATGATCGAAGCGTCTGCCGAAGCAGGTGTCAGGCGGATAGTTTATGTTAGTTCTATTGCTGCATTAAATTATTCTCAATTGCCAGCAAAAGAAAGTAATGGCTATAACCTGGACAGGCGCGACTGGTACTATAATTCAAAAAATGATGGTGAGAAACTTGCATTTGAACTGGCTAAAAAACACCGCATTGAATTGATTGCCGTATTGCCTTCGGCCATGATCGGAAGCGAAGCCTTCGGCAACCTTAATGTTTCTAACAACATCATTAAATTGATTATGAATAATGATATCCCCGTTGAAACCAATATCACATTGAATTGGATAGACGTAAAGGATGTTGCCGTGGGCTGCTTGCTGGCAGCAACTAAAGGTATAGCTGGTCAGCGCTATATCCTTGCGAACGAAAAATGCATGAGCATCCGCGACACAACTAAAATTGCCGGAGAATTATTCCCTGAATTAAAAATAAAACTACCCATGCCTGTTCCTAAATTGCTTCTTTATATTATTGCGTGGCTGATGGAAACAGGAAGCAGGTTCACGGGAAAGCCCCCTAAACTGACACCCAAGGATGTTGCCATGTTTTCAGGCTTACAACAGGATTTCGACACTTCAAAGGCAAGAAAGGAATTGGGATTTGCCGCAACGTCGCCAGCTATAGCAGTAAAAGCAGCGATGCAATATTTAAAAGCAAACGAAAAGAGATTTAATTGAAGATAAGGCTTCTAAGAGACTTACGAAATTTTGAAAATTTCGTAAGTCTTATTCTTCTCCTTTAAACAAAATCCGAAATCATCCTCACCTTTTCTCCATCCTGTCATAAAATCCTCCGAAGGTATTTAATTTAACGCCCTCTTCCCTGAAAAATTCGCCGGGGAAACCTAATTCAATGGCGCTGGCATTGTCAAGCCTTTTTAGGTGATCTTCGCTTAGGGTAACGTCCAAAGTTTTCAAGTTGTCCTCCAACTGGCTCAGTTTTGTTGCGCCCACGATTGGAATACAGGAAAAGCCCTGCTGCATGGTCCATTTCAACGCCACGTGACTCGCCGAAACACCTAACTCATCCGCAATTGCCACCACTACTTTAGTAATTTCAACAGCACGGTCATTCAACCGCTTGCTTTCGGGTTTTATACGGCCATTATCACCTTTTAAATATTTTCCGGTCAATGCACCGCCAGCTAAAGGCGCCCAGGGTGTTACCGTTAATCCGAAATGTTTAGCCATGGGTATCAATTCGCGCTCAGGCGTACGGGCCAGTAAGCTGTATTCAATTTGGAGTGCCACAAAACGGCTCCATCCCATCAATTCGGCCATGGTATTGCCCTGGGCCACCACCCAGGCGGGCGTATCGCTGATGGCTATATAATTAACCTTGCCCTGCTTTACCAGGTCGTCCATTGCGCGCATTACCTCGTCAATGGGCGTTAAATCGTCCCAAATATGCAGGTAAAACAAGTCGACGAAATCAGTGTTCAACCGCTTCAGGCTTTCCTCCACGCTGCGCATCATGTTTTTCCGGTTATTGCCCGATGCATTCGGATTGGTGGTATTGTCTTTTAAAGTGTATTTGGTAGCGAGTACAAAATAGTCACGGTCGTGATTGCTGATGTACTCCCCTATTATCTTTTCGCTAGTGCCCAACTTATAGATGTTTGCCGTATCTAAAAAATTGCCTCCTGCATTGGCATAAGCATCCATTATGGCGAAGCTGTTCTCCTTATCGGCGCCCCAGCCGTTTTCGGTACCAAAACCCATAGTGCCGAGGCACAATTCTGAAACTTTAAGGCCCGAACGGCCCAACAATTTGTAATTCATACAACAAATTTTTATGGAACAAACCTATTAAACAAATCTCTGTTTTTAGGTTATTAATAAAACATTTGAGATAAAAAGTATTTTCATTTTGTCTGAACCATGATTT
>JANYAB010000128.1 GCA_025355225.1 Bacteroidota bacterium | reverse complement strand
CAGGCTGGTAATGCCTCCTACAACGCGGCAACTCCGGTTGTACAAAGCTTTACTGTAACAAATAATCTAAATGCCCGTACCGATCTTTAAAATCAGATAGAATTTAAACAAACATTTTCAGCGCAGGATTTTAAAATAAGATCGGCACGCACATGTAGGGAAAATAATGATGCCCAAATAAATGAGCCTAAGGTTAATCCTTAGGCTTTTTTATTGCCCCTGCACTTTGTAAAAATTTATTTGTAGCATTGGTTGACGTAAACTATTTATTTGAACTGTTTGATTATATATTATTTTTACCGCACATTACAGCGTTATGCAAACAACCCTTTCAAAATTTAGTACCGGCGACTATAAGGCTGGAAGCAAGCTTAAAGTGTTTGTGTGGTTTTTCATTAATTATTATATTTTTAATAGCTCGTTTCCATGGCCATACCGGCTTAAAATATTTTTATTGCGCCTTTTTGGTGCAAAAGTTGGGGCTGGGTTAATTATTAAAATAAAAGTCAGAATAAAAAATCCGTGGAGATTGATAATTGGCGACCATTGCTGGATAGGAGAATCTGTATGGATAGATAACCTTGAGAATGTTACACTTGGGAGTAATGTCAGTATTTCGCAGGGAGCCATGTTATTAACGGGAAACCATGATTACACAAAAAGTAATTTTCCTTACCGCCTTGGCCGGATTGAAATAGAGGATGGTGTTTGGATAGGTGCAAAAAGTGTAGTATGTCCGGGAGTTATATGCCGAAGCCACTCAATTTTGACTGTTAACTCAGTTGCCACAAAGGAATTGAATGCCTGGGGTATCTATTCGGGAAACCCGGCCATATTGGTCAGAAAACGAGAAATAAAAGAATAATAGATATTATTATATTCAATTAAATATAACTTTTATAGCAAGCCTCTCGTAACAAGTCAAAGCACTTTTTTTTTTATTGCTTTTTGAAGAATGGGTCCTTTTAGATCAATTTTTAACCTTTAATATAAAGTCTGCTGCCTGGTAAAATGATGTTAATATTGTTTTATCTCTTTAAAACGTCTGTAGCATTTATTAACGGATAAAATATTAACTAAGTGGGCTTCTTTTTTTGAAATTGCAAAACGTGGCGGGGAAATTTTATTTTAGTTGTTTGACGGCTCATTAATAAATTATTAATGTGGATTGGAGCGCGAGAAAAGGAATCATAAGGGAGATATTATTGACGATAAAAATGTGCTGGTTAACTGTGTTGCTTTTTGGTTAAATAACGCCTTTGAAAATTAAAGGACGTAGGCTGTTTATACAAGGAATTTCTAAGAAGGAAGAAAATATCCTGGTATTTACGAACAGAGTTTTATTTATGAAAAGGAATATTGAAATTAATTCATAAACCGTTGAATTAATTTTAATTAATCGGCATGTTATTTGCCTTATTATCTTTTAGTAATCCCAGCCAATGGGGGAGTAAATTCTCCAACAATTTATGTAAATTGCATTATGAAAAGTGCGAAATTTCAACTTATGAGCAATAAACAAATTAGAAATTGAAATGAGGAAGAAAATTAATTTACTATGCCTTACATTTGCTGGAGGAAGTAAATATTCTTATCGCGTGTTTTATGATAAGGCGCCGCCTTTTTTGAATATTATCACACTTGAATATCCTGGAAGGGGATCAAGAATAAAAGAACAATTAATTTCGGAGATACACGCAGTTGTTGATGATCTCTATCGGCAAATAAAGAATATTGTAGATACTGAGAGATACGCTATCTATGGACATAGTTTGGGGGGATTAGTAGCTTACCTGTTAACCTTAAAACTATTGGAAAATAATCATAAACAGCCTGAACACATGTTTATAACTGGTACGGAAGGACCTGCCTCTTCTGCAAGGTTGGAAAAAAAGCGTTATTTACTCCCCAAAAATGAATTTATCGAAGAAATCAAGGATTTGGGTGGTATGCCTGATGAAATTTTGCAAAGTGAAGAATTATTAGACTATTTGGAGCCAATACTCCGGAATGATTTTAAAATTAGTGAAACGTATATATATGATAATCACCTTCCTTTAAATATACCAATAACGGTTATTACCGGGACCGAAGAGGATATGAAGAATGAAGATATTTTACTATGGCAAAATGAAAGCACTCTGCCTGTAGATTTTATACAAATGAAGGGTGGGCATTTTTTTATATTACAACATACCGACCAGATATTGGAAATAATATCTGAGAAATTACTAAAACATTTAATACCCCAAAACTATGAATAACAAACAGCTATATCTTAAGCCCAACGTGGTTTTAGAACCATTAGTAGATAAGTGGTATGCCTGGAGCCATTTGGTATCGCCTGCAACAGCGGCGATGAATATTGT
>JANYAB010000080.1 GCA_025355225.1 Bacteroidota bacterium | reverse complement strand
ATGTACAGCGCGTGGACATCTTGTTTGGATGATGATCTAAACCGACATTTGTTTAACCTTTAAATGTTAGTTTATGTTAGAAAAAAGCTTCGGACTGCTTTTTTATTTGAAACAGTCCAAAAATCAGAAAAAAGGCCCCCTTTACATCTACCTTAAGATTACGGTAGATGGTAAATCAGTTGAGCTATCTTCCTTCGTCCCCATTGCCCTTGCACCAGCAGAGTTCCACTTGGCAGGGTCACATTTTCGCTTGGAAGATAGCTCAACTGATTTGCCATCTACCGTAATTTTCAGGTAAATGTAAAGGGGGCCTTTTTTTTGATTTTTGGACTGTTTCAAATAAAAAAGCAGTCCGAAGCTTTTTTCTAACATAAACTAACATTTAAAGGTTAAACAAATGTCGGTTTAGATCATCATCCAAACAAGATGTCCACGCGCTGTACATGCTCATTATCAATTCATTATGCGGTTTTCATTGCGTCTTTTTTCTGGTTTGAAATGACGCAATGAATGACGCAATAGAATTATGTGTTTTAATGCGAGTTTTGGTAAGGTAGTAAAACAAAAAAGGCCCTTAATCAACGATTAAAGGCCCTTTTGATGTTTTTGATAACATAATCAGCGGAATGGACGGGATTCGAACCCGCGACCCCATGCGTGACAGGCATGTATTCTAACCAGCTGAACTACCACTCCGTTTGGGAGTGCAAATATAGTCAGCATTTTCTATTCTACAATCTTTTTTTTAACTTCTTAGAAAATGGCCCCTTTTATCGACTGTTAACGGTTAGAAACAATGAGCAGGTCGAGGTCTTTACAAGGGATTCCAAACCGGTCGCCAATATATTTATTGGTCAGGTGCCCTTCGTAAATATATACTGCATTTCGTACCCCTGATTTTTGCCAGATGACATTTTTAATGCTCCCCTGTTCGCCTATATCTAACAATATTGGGGTAAAAATATTGGTTAGCGAATAGGTGGCTGTGCGCGCAACCCGCGATGCTATATTAGGTACACAATAGTGAATTATGTCGTATTTCCTGAAAACCGGATGCGTATGATTGGTTACTTCGGATGTCTCAAAGCAGCCTCCCTGGTCAATGCTTACATCAATAATTACAGCATTTGGCTTCATTCTGCTTACAGTGCTTTCCGTAACAATACAGGGACTTCGGCCACCAGTAGCACGCATGGCGCCGATAGCAACATCGCAGGTAGTAATAGCTTTTTCCAGTACAATAGGCTGCACCACGGATGTAAAAACCCTGCTACCGATATTATTTTGCAACCTGCGCAATTTATAGATCGATGGATCAAAGACCTTTACTTCGGCCCCAAGTGATATGGCCGTTCGCGCGGCATATTCGCCAACAGTGCCTGCGCCTAATATCACAATTTCAGTAGGGGGTACGCCGGTTATTCCGCCAAGCATTAAACCTTTGCCGTTAAATATATTGCTCAGGTATTCGGCCGCTATCAGGATGGAAGTTGCGCCTACTATCTCGCTCATGGCCCTTACTACGCTTAATGAGCCGCCTTCGTCCTGTAAATACTCAAAACAAAGTCCCGTAATTTTTTTACGGAGCATGGCATGCAGGCATTCGGCTGGGAGGGTCGACAATTGCAATGCCGAGATCAGTATTTGATGAGGCTTCATCAACTCGATCTCTTGTAAAGTAGGCGGTGCTATTTTAATAATAATATTAGCTTCGTAAACCGATTTGGTATCGTAAACAATTTTTGCTCCCTGTTCGCTGTAATCCTTGTCCAAAAAATTCGCTGCCTGGCCTGCATTGCTTTCCAGTATAACCTCGTGCCCGTTGCTGATCAGCAGGGCTACCGATAATGGCGTCAAAGCAATCCTGTTTTCCTGGAAGGAAACTTCCTTGGGTATGCCAATATAAAGCTTGTTTTTTTTGTTTTTGACCTCAAGCATCGACTCCTGGGGCTGCATCATTGCCTGCTTGGCAACATCAGAAAATCCACTGTATAACTCCGAACTCATTTGTATTAATCTCCGAACGTTGAAGATAAGTAAAAAACCAATGATGTTATAGCTAAATCTTCTTAAAAGTTAACCAGCGTTCATTGTTGGTTAAAACTTGTATCTCAATCCGTATATAGTGCGGGGGCAAAAGTCCGCCAATTTTTTCGGGCCATTCAATAAAGCAGTAATGTCCCGAATAAAAATACTCTTCGTAGCCCATATCAAAGGCCTCATTTTCATTTTTAAGGCGATAAAAATCAAAGTGATATATTTTATCTTCCCGCCCTTCATATTCATTCACTATAGAGAATGTTGGACTGGTTGCCGGTTCGCTGGTACCTAAACATTCACATAAATATTTTATAAACGTGGTTTTACCCGCGCCCATTTCGCCATAAAAAAGAAAAATTTTATCGCCGCCACCAAAGTCAATTAACTTTTGAGCGGCGTTATTGAGATCATCAATGTTTTTAACAGGCAGATTCATAATGCCCAAAGTTAAAACATTAAAGAAATTTACTTAGGCCCGTAGGTAACTATTGGTATAATCATTTCCTCGAGCGAGATACCGCCATGCTGAAAAGTCTCGTTATAAAAATTAACAAAATGGTTATAGTTGTTTGGATAAACAAAATAACTATCGCCTTTTGCAAACACAAAACTCGAGCTTACATGTAACTTCGGCAGCATTATATCATGAGGGTTGCGAACATGGAACACCTCTTTAGGATTGAAATTGAGGTTTTTCCCCTGCTTATAACGCAGGTTTGTATTGGTATTGCGGTCCCCTATTATTTTACTTGGGTTTTTAACACGTATGGTGCCGTGGTCGGTGGTGATAACTACCCGCACTTGTTTTTGCGCTAAAAATTTAAGCAGGTCGAACAGCGGCGAATGTTCAAACCATGATAAGGTTAATGAGCGGTATGCGGCATCGTCACTAGCCAGTTCACGTATCATTTGCATGTCTGTGCGGGCATGCGACAACATATCTACGAAATTATAAACCACTACGTTCAGCTCATTATTCATCAGGTTGCTAACCGAATCATTTAGCGCGCGCCCTTCGTCGATATTTAATATCTTATGATATGAGAATTTAATATCCCTGCGTAAAACCCGTTTTAGATGATCCGCGAGGAATTTTTCTTCGTATAAGTTTTTCCCACCCTCATCCTCATCATTCTGCCACATATCGGGAAAACGTTTTTCCATATCAAGCGGCATTAGACCCGAGAAGATGGCATTTCGTGCATATTGTGTTGCCGTTGGTAATATGCTGAAATAGGTATCTTCCTCCTCCAGCCTGAAATATTCAGAGATAATCGGGTTTATTATCTTAAACTGGTCGTACCTTAAATTATCAATCAGGATAAAAAATACGGGGCCCTTATTATCCAGTTTTGGAAAAACCTTCTTCTTGAACAATTGGGTAGAAATAGTAGGTGCCGAGTCCGGGTTTTTTATCCAGTCGGTATAGTTCCTTTCAATAAATTTACAGAACTGCACATTGGCCTCGGCTTTTTGCATGGTCAATATCTCGTGCATGCCTTCGTCTTCAAGCCGCTCAAGTTCCAATTCCCAGTAGATTAGTTTTTTATACACGTCCACCCATTCCTGGTAACTTAAATTATCGTTCAAGGTCATACCCAGCGTCCTGAAATCCTGCTGATAAGCCATTGTTGTTTTTTCGGTTACCAATCGTTTATTTTCGGTAAGCTTTTTTATGGTGAGCAGTATCTGTTTCGGATTCACTGGTTTTATCAGGTAGTCATCAATTTTCGACCCGATTGCATCCTCCATCAAATATTCTTCCTCGTTTTTTGTTATCAGAACTATCGGTACCTCATTGTTGATGTTTTTAATATCTGATAATGTTTCCAGTCCGGTTTTGCCCGGCATGTTCTCATCTAAAAACACCAGGTCGAAGTAATTATTTTTAAAGGCCTCAACGGCATCATTACCATTGGTTACGGTTGTAATCTTATAGCCTTTTTCGCTCAAAAAAAGTACGTGTGGTTTTAACAGGTCAATCTCGTCATCAGCCCATAATATTGTCGTTTCCTGCATAATATTTTATTTACCCCGGTATAACCCCAAAGCACGCGTTTTGTTACTGGGTATTAAAGGTAATTAACAAAATTTAACAAAATTAGGTTACATTGTTACTATAATTTCCATTTTTGCACAGAATAAGGCAAATTGAATAAAAAGAAAATCATCAACGACCCCGTATATGGGTTTATCAGTATTCCGACGGAACTGATATTCGATCTTATTGAACACCCCTATTTTCAGCGTTTAAGATATATTAAGCAATTGGGCATGACCCACCTGGTTTACCCCGGAGCATTGCACACTCGTTTCCACCATGCATTGGGCGCTATGCACCTAATGAGTCTGGCTATTGAAACATTGCGCAGTAAAGGGCACTCGATTACGACAGAAGAAGAGGAAGGAGTGAAAATAGCTATACTGTTGCATGATATAGGCCACGGACCGTTCTCACATGCTTTAGAGCAAACTATTGTCGAAGGCATTTCGCATGAGGATATTTCCATCCTGCTGATGAATAAGCTGAATATTCAATTTAATGGCAGGCTATCTACGGCTATTGAAATCTTCAATGGCACTTATCATAAAGTATTCTTGCACGAGTTGGTATCCGGCCAGCTTGATATGGATAGAATGGACTACCTTAACCGCGACAGTTTTTTTACAGGCGTATCTGAGGGTGTCATCAGCTTTGATCGAATTATCAAAATGCTTAACATCATCGACGATCATATTGCTGTTGAGGAAAAGGGCATCTATTCTGTAGAAAAGTTTTTAATCGCCCGCAGGCTAATGTACTGGCAGGTGTATTTGCATAAAACCGTAATAGCCGCCGAGCAATTGCTGGCCAAAATACTTAAGCGCAGTCGCGACCTGGCTTTAAGCGGCCATGATCTTTTTGCGACCCCTGCATTAAATCACTTCCTTGTAAATAAGATCAGTAAAGATGAGTTTATGAATAACGACCGTCATATTGAGGCATTTGCCAGGTTGGACGATACTGATATTATTTCGGCAACAAAAGTATGGGCCGACGACAACGATTTTGTGCTGTCGCAATTGTGTTCAATGCTGATGTTAAGGAATCTTTTTCATGTAGATATTACAAACGAGCCGCCAGACGAGCAATTTATAGAGAGCCTGACAGAGAAAGTTGTACAAAAATATCCGATAACTAAAGATGAAGCTGCCTATTTTGTATTTACCGATACGATTACCAATAATGCCTATAAACCAGGCGACGGCAGCATCCGTATTTTAATGAAGAACGGTTCAATACAGGACATTGCGGCTGCCAGTGACAATTCGAATTTAGAAGCATTGGCTAAAACGGTAAAAAAGTATATACTTTGTTATACCAAAGACCTTATATAAACGTATTGAGGCTTATAGATTTATAATTTGCTGCTTTGATTTTAACACTTAAATTTGCCCGATGCAATTTACTGCGCAGGAAATAAGTTTTATGCTAAACGGAACTGTTGAGGGTAATCCCCACGCAACGGTTAACCAATTGTCAAAGATAGAAGAAGCATCTGCCGGATCGCTGTCTTTTTTAGCTAACCCAAAGTATGAACAGTATTTGTATACTACTGATGCATCGGTAGTTATCATTAATAATGACCAGCAGATTAGCGAACCTGTTAAAGCTGCGCTAATAAGGGTTGAGAATGCTTACAGTGCATTTTCAATCTTATTGGAAAAATATAACAGTATCAAATTAAACAAAACAGGTATTGAACAACCTAGTTTTATACATCCCTCAGCACAAGTAGGTGAGAACTGCTACGTGGGCGCTTTTGCATATATAGGCTCTGGAGTAAAATTAGGTAATAACTGTAAGATATATCCACAAGCGTATATTGCCGAAAATGTAACAATTGGCGATAATGTCACGCTGTTCCCCGGTGTGATAGTATATTTTGATTGCGTGATAGGCAGCAATGTGATTATACATTCGGGTGCAATAATTGGCAGCGACGGATTTGGATTTGCCCCGGCCGGTGATGGAACCTATAATAAGATAAGTCAAATAGGCAATGTAATTGTTGAGGACGATGTAGAGATTGGTTCTAACACAACCATTGACCGGGCCACAATGGGCTCAACTATTATACATAAAGGCGTAAAACTGGATAACTTGCTGCAGATTGCACACAATGTGGAAATTGGCGCAAATACTGTAATAGCAGCGCAAACGGGGATATCTGGCAGCACTAAAATTGGCGAGAATTGTATAGTTGGCGGGCAAGTTGGGATGGTGGGGCATATAAGTGTTGCTAAAGGAAGCCAGATAATGGCCAAGTCGGGAATTAACCGAAATATTGTTGAGGAAAACAAAAAATGGGGAGGCATACCATTTTTTTCCAGCTATCTCGACAATATGCGCGTAGAGGTCGCTGTAACTCATTTGCCGGCATTAGAAAAGAAAATATTAGAACTGGAAAAAGTGATCACTGAACTGCGCAAAATAAATGACAGCACAATTTAGCTTTCAGCATCAATTTACCTGTCCCGGACGCAATCGGGATTTAGACGGGATTTATTAATATTATGAATGTAAAACAAAAAACTATTAAAGCGCCGGTCTCTGTTTCGGGTACCGGATTACATACCGGCGAGAGGGTGACCATGACCTTTAACCCGGCACCAGAAAATCATGGATATAAGTTTAGAAGGATAGATATAGAGGGAACGCCGGTCATTGATGCAGATGTAGATTACGTAACGGATACCTCGCGCGGAACTACTATCTCGCAAAATGGCGCCAGTGTCAGCACAATTGAGCATGTATTGGCTGCTTTGGTGGGACTGGAAGTTGATAATGTGCTGATTGATCTTGACGGGCCGGAAACACCGATAATGGATGGAAGCTCGATACAGTTTGTGGATGCTATTGTAC
>JANYAB010000434.1 GCA_025355225.1 Bacteroidota bacterium | reverse complement strand
ACAAGCGGGAAGAGTTGCCTCGTGAAAGGACGTCTGAAATGAGATCGATCTCGTAATATCCCTGCTCTAAACGACCGGGCATCTGGAAAGCGATATAAACATCATTTAAAGGTACTTTAGCGGTAATTGTTTCCCGGCGTTCCTCCAGCTGTTCGGGTTCTTGTGGCAAGTTTCGTTGATATTTTTCGCCACGGGGTATCGGGCCGAACCACTTTTCGGCTAATTGCTTTACCTGTTCAACACCAATATCACCACCCACCACCATAATGGCATTTTGCGGGTTATAATGTTTTTTAAAGAATGCTTTTACATCAGCGATCCTTGCATCCTCAATATGTTTTATTTCCTTTCCTATCGTAGCCCATTGATAGGGATGCTTTTTATACACCAAAGGGCGCAAACGCAGCCACATATCGCCATAAGGCTGATTCAGATAGCGTTGTTTAAACTCCTCGATCACTACGTTGCGCTGCACTTCCAGGCTTTTTTCGCTGAATGCAAGGCTCAGCATCCGATCGCTTTCGAGCCAAAACGCGGTTTCAATATTGGCTGAAGGTAAAGTGATGTAATAATTGGTAACATCGTTGCTCGTAAAAGCGTTATTCTCGCCTCCCACCCGCTGTAAAGGTTCATCATATTGCGGAATATTTACCGAGCCGCCAAACATCAGGTGTTCAAACAGGTGGGCAAAACCAGTTTGATCCGGGTCTTCATCGCGTGCACCAACATCATATAAAATGTTGAGTACCGCCATTGGCGTTGTGTGGTCTTCGTGAACGATGACCCGCAAACCATTATCTAAAATGAAACGATTGAACTTAACCATGCAGTAAAAAAACTATTAAAAACGGACAGCAAAGGTAAAATTTTTGGTGGAAGTAGTTACAGAACATAGTTTGATAATAAAAGATGTTTAATGATCTGTGAATGAGCGAAATTCTTTCGTATCGGGTGCTAATCATCTTAATGATGACGAATAATTAGAAAAAATAAATTTTTAATTCAAAATGTATTGCTAAAGAGGAAATAGAATAGCATATTTGCCTTAGTTATTAACAAGTGTTGAATAGTTACTAACAATTAACCTTAGCCCTTACAGTAAATTTATCGCAATGACACAGATGCAACTCATTCAACATATCGCCGCTTTTGATAAAGACATCAAAGTGGCTAAGTTAAGCAGTCAATTAAACCGGGAAAATTTTTCTTTAAAAAATGTGGTAGACCTTACCTTCTATCACGATAAACAGGTCGCTTTGAATGCGGCACGTTTATTGGAGACTATGTTATTGAAATATCCCGAAAACTACTGCGATGAAATTGAATACCTTGTTATGCGGGTAAATGACGTTAAATGTGAAAGCTGTAAAAGGTATTATGCCAAAATAATTACTTATATCACCTCGCCGGAGGTAACCAGAGACGTAAGGAACAAAATAAAAGAAATTAATTTTGAAGGCGTTGTTGAGTTATGCTTCGATTGGCTGATAGACCCAAAAATGCTTGTCCGGGTAAGATCATCTGCATGCGAATCGCTTTTTAATTTGCGTCACCGCTATCCATGGGTTGCAGAAGAACTTTCGAATCAACTCGAACACTTGATGCGCGATGCTACTCCTTTTTTATTAGCAAAAGGAAATTTGATATTGAGTTATCTGCATTGCGAAGATTGAGCGCCCGATTTCTAAACGAAGAATCAGGGAACTTTTAATTTTATTAATTTAGCATTGCGATGCTAACACCCGCCGAACTGATCAATGAAATCAGCAATACTATAGGCAAAGCCAAAGTAGTCAAGCTGAGCGTCATTCTGCAAAAGCAACACTTTGCTATATACGATCTAATTGACATTACCTTTTATCCCGATAAAAATATCGCTTTCCGTGCGGCATGGATCCTTGAAAATTTATTTTTGGAAAAACCGGAAAGTTACCTGGATGATTTGGACTACCTGTTTTCGAGAATTAAAGATGTAAAATATGCGAGCTGCAAAAGGCATTATGCCAAAATAGTCATGCATGTCACCTCACCGAAAGCGCCCTTGTCCATAAAGAAAAAATTAGCAGAAATAGACCTCGATCCGGTTGTGGAACAATTTTTCGACTGGATGGTAGACCCTAAGGCACGCATTGCTATCAAAGTATTTGCAAGCGAAGCATTATTTAATATCCGGGAACGCTATCCATGGATAGCAGAGGAACTGGCAAATCAAATAAAATTTTTAATGCGCAACGGAACAGCAGCCATACAAACACGGGGGAAAAAGCTGTTGTCACAGCTTTAGTTAGCAGTGGGCAGTTCTTAGTTTGCAGTTGCCAGTTTCCATTAGTTAGTTGACAGTTTGCAATTGCCAATTAAACTTTGCAAACTGCAAACTGCGAACAGCAAACTTCAAACAGTAGGTCTGTCGCTTCCGTGCAAATTGGCGCTTACCTGGTTATGGTGAAGTTTTGCAGCAATAGCCGAAGAACTGTCATCGGCATAAGCGCCGTAAGCATTTACCAGCACGCCCTTTAATTTATATTTTGACGAAGTGATGCCATAAACGATAGAGGTGTCGGACGGATTGCTTTGCCCTTCGAAGCGGTAAAACTCATCGATCTCGAAATCATCAGCAACCATATGTATATCCTGTGCCTTATCATCAATGGTATCTCCTTCAAGGCTCAGGTTGGCGGTATATCCTCTTTTATATAGATCGTTAGTGGCGTCCACTAAAGTTTCATAATTTTTCATGATGGTAATCTTAAGGTGATGGATTGGTAAGTAATCCTATTAGCTAAACCCGAAAACAGGCCATGTTGTTTTAATGGAGATTAGTTTTTAGCTTGGTTGATAAAATCACAAATTACCATGACTTTAACCGGACATGATTTTGCAAATGCCGGCAGTAAATTAAAATATTATAAAGAGCGTTGGCAATTATCGGATGACGGCAGAGCCTTTGCAACAAATTCGAGTTTATTGCAGCCGGTAATATACAAGAGATTACGCTGTATGCTGAAAATAACTGCAACAGATGTGGAACAACGTGGAAATCTTTTGATGCTTTGGTACAATAGCAACTGTGTGCCGCAAATATTGGAATGTGATGGGCGCGCTTTGTTAATGGAAAGAGCAATTGGGAACACTTCACTGAAGGAAATGGTTAAATGCGGCGAAGATGATCAGGCCACCCATATCATTTGTTCAGTAATTGCAAAGCTTCACGCACAAAGTAAACCCTATCCTGCAGGTCTGGTACCATTATCTATATGGTTTGGAGCATTGAAACCCGCCGTCGATAAGTATGGAGGAATATTTTACAAATGCAATGAAATAGCTGACCAATTATTAAGTGATCCCATAGATCCGGTTGTACTTCATGATGACATTCATCATGGTAATATACTGGATTCAGGGACAAGGGGCTGGCTGGCTATAGACCCTAAAGGATTGACAGGGGAAAGAGGATTTGATTTTGCCAATATGTTTTGTAATCCTGATACAGAAACCGCAACCAAACCCGGGAGGCTGGCAAGACAAATGAAAATTATATCTGAAGAAGCTAATATCGAGCCCAAACGTGTTTTGCAATGGATAGCAGCCTGGGCTGGTCTGTCAGCGGCCTG
>JANYAB010000011.1 GCA_025355225.1 Bacteroidota bacterium | reverse complement strand
TGCTAAAATAAGACGCTGATGCAAATATGTTAATTTGAAAATGAGTTTTAATTGCCTCAAACTACATGTTGATGCAAATAATTTTCAAATTTTCAAATCGCCAAATTTTCAAATCAATGCATTTTCAAATCGATGCATTTTCAAATCATCATAGTTTATACAGTTCGAAGATAGTAACTTTTTTAGTCTTCTTACTTACTTTATACCTTTCATCGGGCCTGTAGCCACCTATCCAAATGATATCGCCGTTTCCATTAACCAACAGTGGGATTTCTTTTTTTTGATGTAAAGGAATTTTTTGATGGGTAAAAAAATCGCTTAACTTTTGCCCTGTCTTCATCCCCAGCGGATGAAAATTATCGCCCTGTTCCCATGGGCGCAATGTTAACGGGTAAACAAGCAGTTCAGTATCAATTGAAACAGCCATTGGATTATCTTTTATGATAAGGGGCGAATCATCATGTAAAATACTAACCCGGTAATTGCTGTAATGCGCCTCATGCTCCCCATTAGTGATGGTAACAGGTTCGGCCGGCCCGGGTTGCTTTTTTGCCAGGATCAGATTTGTGCGATCGAGCACCAGCGTAAAAGACAGTGATTCAAATATCCTTCCGGAATGCTTGTCTAACACCGAAATGATATCCTCCACGGTAGTTTCGTTAAAGCCATATTCCTGCAGTAATCCAAAGAGCAACAAACTTTTAGGGCTCAGCTTTTTGACCTCTTCGACAGGCAAGTGTATCTCATTATCATGCATAATGAAAAGATCCCTTTTTAGTTCTGCAAGGCGTTGCTCCAATAATATCTCCAGGCCCCTGAAATGTTTTAAATTATGCTCAAAGGTGCTTTCCAGAGCTGGGTTTAACTCCTTAAGTTTTGGTATCACCTCCAACCTGATCTTGTTGCGGGCGTATTTTACCGAAGTGTTTGAGCTGTCTTCAACATAAGCTAAGCCGTTTGCATTAACAATATCCTGTATCTCTTCCCTTTTTAGAAAAAGCATCGGGCGCACCAGCTGGCCATTTTTAGGTAATATACCGTGCATGCCTGCAATACCGGTGCCACGGGTTAAATTGAGCAATATTGTCTCGATCGCATCGTTTTGGTGATGCGCAAGCGCGATAACATCATAACCCGATTGCTGACTGATCTGCTGAAACCATTGATACCTTAATTCGCGCGCTGCCATTTGAATGGAGATTTTTTTATCAGCAGCATATTTTTGTGTATCGAAATTGACGGTATGGAAAGGGACGTCTAATTGCGAAGCTAAGCTTTGTGAAAATTGCTGGTCGGCGATGGCTTCGTCACCCCTTAACTGGAAATTGCAGTGCGCGATACTGAACGTAAACCCCGTAGCTTTTAACAGATGTGCCATTACAACAGAATCCATACCGCCGCTTACAGCTGCTAATATTTTGCTGTTTTGCTCAAATAAAGCATTTTGTTCAATAAAATCAGTAAAACGTTTAGTTGGGAGCATCACCAAAATTATTAATTTAATAACCCCAACCAAAAAACTAATTTTGCCCCTGTGAATAAATACGTGTTAACCTTTTTATTGCTGATTGCCGTAACAGCCGTTATGGGCCAAAAAAAATCAGTTGTTAACTTAATCAGGTCGCAAAGTATCCAGGGTGTTAAAATTAATGGGGTTGATGTGTTAAAGGTTTATGGCGGTACATTTCAACAGGATTATTCCACTTTGCAATCAGACAGCGCCTATTTTCACCAGTCAGAAAATACTTTTGACGCCTTCGGACACGTGATCATCACCCAGGGGGATACGTTGCATATCTATTCTGACAAACTAAATTATAATGGCAATACCAAGATCGCCATTTTGACCGAGCATGTGCGCATGGTGGATAAGGACGCCACACTGACCACCAATTACCTGGTTTATAATACAGCAACCCGAATAGGAACTTATACAGGCGGCGGCAAATTGGTGAATAAGGACAATATCCTTACCAGCAAGAACGGATATTATTTTGCCAATTCGCGTGATTCCTATTTCAGGTATGACGTTCTCTTGCTAACGCCCGATGCAATAATAAAAACCGATACGCTGCGCTACAACACCGGATCGAGGATTGCCTATTTTTATGGGCCTACCAACATTTACGGTAAAAAGAAAGGCAAGGATAATGACACGCTTTATACCGAGAACGGGACTTATAACACCGTAACGGAACAAGCTTTTTTTGGGAAGAAGAATTTATACAAGCAGGGCACCAAGACCTTAAAAGGCGATAGTATGTTCTACGACCGGAAGAAGGGGTTCGGACGTGCGGTAAAAAATATAACCTTTAATGACAACGAACAAAAGATGACCTTAAAAGGTGATCTGGGTGTTTATTATAAAGCCGACGAGCGTACAGTGGTTACGGAAAACGCGTATGCGATAATTGTCACAGAGGAGCGGGATTCGACCAAAAACGATTCTCTTGCGCAAAAAGGCGCACTTAAGACTGATAGTGCGAAAAAATCAATAAAGGATACGACAAAAACGACACCCGGTAAAACAATTAATTCCGGTATTAAACCTAAGGAAGAAGTTAAGACAGAAAACAAAACTAAACCCCCAACTAAGCCGATTGCTGTAAAAGACCCGGGTAAAATGGCACGTGACTCGATTAGTAATAAAAAGAGAGATAAAACCGACAAAAAAAATAAACTCCAGGATACCGTTGTGTTAAAAAAGGATACCGTCAAAATAAAGCGCGATTCGATTTATATGACTGCGGATACCCTGGAAACGCGGATACTGACGTTCAAAGACCTGAAAGCCCTGCTGGAAAAGATCCGCTTGGCTAATATAAGGGATACCACCAAAAAAGCGCCGTCAATTGTTTACAAAAAAGCGCCTAAGTTCATCGAACTTTCACCGCCTAAATGGATACCGGACACCACTTATTTGCGTCGCGACTTTTTTGGTAAACCCAAGCCAAAAGGTGTCGCCCCCAAAAAAATAGAAAATGTGGCAGTAAAAAAAATGAGTCATCAGGATAGCCTGAAAAATAGCAAGCCCGACTCCGTTTACCTGACGAGGAAAATAGAATTGAGCGATACCGCCCGCATCAGGATATTAAGTGCTTTTCGGCATGCAAAAATATTTAAGTCGGATCTGCAGGCTAAATCCGATTCTATCTTTTATAGCACCAGCGATTCGACGATCCGATTATATGTAAAACCCATTATCTGGACGCAGGGTTCGCAGCTAACAGGCGATACGATCAACCTGCAGATGAAAAATAAAAAGCTCGACAATATGGAGCAGTTCCCGTCTGCATTTATTGTGAATGTAGAGAAGGACGATTCCGTGCATTTTAACCAGGTGGCCGGGAAGAAAATGCGCGGATTTTTTAAGAACGACAAGCTTGAACGCATGTTTGTTGATGGCAATGCCGAAACTATTTATTTTTCGCGGGATAGCGGAAAGATAAGCGGTATGCAACGATCACTCAGCAGCAGGATAAGGCTTAACTTTAAAGATAACAAAGTATCCAACCTTACTTTTCTATCCAAACCGGAGCACCGCTATGGCCCGGTGGAAAAATTTACAGAGGATGATAAGATATTGAAGGGGTTTATCTGGAAACCTAAGGAAAGGCCTGTTTCCAAAGAATCGATCATCCCGTCGCTGAATAAGAATGCAAATGCCAATAACGTCAAGGGCAAACCACCTGCCAAAGCCAAATCACCATTAAAAAAATCGCCTGATATAAAGGCAGGCAAGGATACGAGTGCGGCTAGGCGGGGGAATTTAACAATGCCCATTATAAAGATGGGAAAAGATACCGGTGTGCTTAAACCGGGAAATATAATACCTCCTGTTATAAAAACGTCTAAAGATAGCACCTTGAAACAACCCCCTGCTAAAACACCCGGAGTAAAAACCGGGAAAGATAGCACCGTTGTTAAGCCGGTTAATTAGGGGGAAAACGGCAAAGCCTTGTTCACGTTCACCATCACACTGAACAAAACTAAACACGAGTAAACACCTCATTATAAATAACTTGCAAATTATGTCATTTTGGCTTGGTGCTGATAATCAGCACTTTAAAAATCGACACTTTGTGACCATGTGTAA
>JANYAB010000426.1 GCA_025355225.1 Bacteroidota bacterium | reverse complement strand
AAGGGAAACCCGTAACATCTGAGTATGACGTCCCCGTATCATTTACACTTCAGAACGGATAGGATAATATGTCAAAGCAACTTTCAATATTCCTTTTGGGGTTATTTATTGGCCTATCTGTAAAAGTGCAATCTCCTGGCGCCATTATCGATGTGCAGCATTACAATTTCGCCATTCAACTAAATGATAAAAATGATACGATAAAAGGTACAGCGGATATATCGCTTAAATTTTTAAAGGACGCTTCTTCGTTTAAAATTAATCTCGTTAAACAAAACAAAGCAGGTAAAGGCATGCTGGTAAATGCGGTAACTGAAAACGGCGCAAATATTCAGTTTCAGCAAGATGAGGATGCGGTTAATATCACTACATCTGCAATACCGGGAAGCGAACATACTTATACAATAAGCTACCAGGGCATACCCGCCGATGGCCTTATCATTTCGACTAATAAATTCGGGCATCGTACTTTTTTTGGCGATAACTGGCCCAATCGTGCGCATAACTGGCTGCCCTGTGTGGACGAACCTGCGGACAAGGCTACTGTTGATTTTATCGTTACTGCCCCCGGTCATTACCAGGTAGTGGCCAACGGTTTAAAAGTAAGCGAAACAGAGCTTCCCGGCAGCTTAAAACTAACACACTGGAAAGAATCGGCCTCATTGTCAACCAAAGTAATAGTAATAGGAGTTGCCGATTTCGCTATAGACCACACCGGCGATGTAAAAGGGATACCGGTTTATACCTATGTTTTCCCGGAGAATAAGAGCACCGGCTTTAGCAGCTATGCGGTCGCTAAAGAGATATTGGCGTACTATATAGATAAACTTGGCCCCTATGCGTTTGAAAAGTTAGCCAATGTACAGTCGAAAACTATATTTGGCGGTATGGAAAATGCCAGCGCCATTTTCTACTTTGAAAACTCTGTTGGCGATAAGGGAATTGAGACACTAATGGCACACGAAATTGCCCACCAATGGTTTGGTGACGCGGCCAGTGAAAAAAACTTCAGTCACTTATGGCTCAGCGAGGGTTTTGCCACCTTTATGACCAATGTTTATCTCGAAAGTAAATATGGAGCTGACACTTTAAAAGATCGTTTGATAAAGGATCGTAAAAAAGTATTGCAGTTTGAAAAAGAAAGGATGACGCCGGTTGTCGATACCGCGGTAAAAAGCAATTATATGCAGCTGCTAAATGCAAACAGCTACGAGAAAGGCGGCTGGGTGCTTCATATGCTGAGGCGTAAACTCGGCGACGAAGTTTTTTGGAATGGTATCCGGGCTTACTATGCAAAATATGATGGGGGCAACGCCAATACGGATGATCTGCGTGCGGTGATGGAGCAAGCCAGCGGGCAAGATCTGAAGCAATTTTTTAGGCAATGGCTGTTTACACCGGGGCATCCGCAACTAAACATTAGTTGGAAATATGATGCAACTAAGAAAATGGTCAATATCAGCATAGAGCAGAAACAAGAAAATCCGTATGAGTTCACGCTGGAATGTTTGATTGATAAGAAGATGTATAAGATCGAAGTGAAGGAAAAGAAAACTACTTTAGGCATACCTATTACTGCTAAACCGGTCAATGTGACTTTTGATCCCAATGTTAATTTATTGGTGGGGTTTGAAGTAGTGAAG
Source organism: Bacteroidota bacterium (assembly GCA_025355225.1). Taxonomy (GTDB): domain Bacteria; phylum Bacteroidota; class Bacteroidia; order Sphingobacteriales; family Sphingobacteriaceae; genus Mucilaginibacter. Next base: position 1,431 of record JANYAB010000426.1, on the reverse strand, counting down.
GGTAACTAATCCGAGTTGGGATATTTATGAAAAGAACCTTTGTAATAATAATAGTCGCTATAGCTTTAATATTTATTATTAGATGTTTTTGGAGTGCCTCGCAAATATTTTCAAGCTATTCTAATAATTCAAAATTAGATTCGGTGGTGACTTCACAAAAAGTACCTGATGAATATTTAAAACTGTTTAAAGACAGAGATAAATTAATATTGGATGTATCCAAAGATAGTAAACGGCGGAATGCGATCTCAGAGTTTTACTATAACCAGAAGTTTCTGATACAGGTCTATAAGCTCGATACAATAAATAAGCTATCAGTAAGTAAAATAATCGATGAAAGTTTTAAAGATGCACCCATGTCACTTGATGTTGAATTTTCAGAAGACTTGAATAACACAGAATTTGAAATTGGATATAAAGAAGGGCTAAAGGAAAAGGTATCTCATGTCTATTTAACATTATATGGCGATTCAACCCAAGTCATTAAAAAGAACGATACTGTAGCGTATTATTACTCAAAGTTTGAGGACTTTTCGATAAAATATGCCATTGGTGCGCCTGAAGATATTTACGCTCATACCAAAGATGAATTTAAAGGTTATAGAACTCCTTTAGAGTTGTTGTTTTTAAAACGGAACAATAATCTGTATTTTATTTTATTGGGGGCAGAAAATGATCACACTTTATTAGACAAGGATATGCTTTATAATTTGATCATTGGGAACAACCTCTAAGGTTTGTTGGTGTTGTCACCATTGGTGTTCGGAAGAAATCAAAAAGCGGTGGGGATGTGCGATTCCCGCCCATGGGCGGGTGTAGGGTGGGGTTAGCGAACATGCTTTGCAAGGCGGTTAACCCCTCCCTGCCACTTCGCAGCCAACCGCACCCCTCCCAGTGGGAGGGAATTTAGCCGTCGGAGCCAAAAAAATCAATTTCAATTTTCTATTGTAACAATTTGTTAAATTAAAAATTATGCCTATTATTGTGTAATGCGGACACAATGGCGCCGTGCTCTTTCCCCTAAGAGAAGTAACATTTAAAACCAATTTAAACAATGAAAAGAACTACTACATTTATTATGCTGCTGGCGATCGCCCTGCTGCCAAATCTTGTGTTGAGCCAGGACAAAAATGATGACGCCATTAGTGTGGGCGAAAATATTGCTGTCACTGGAACCCAAAGCGGACAGGTAAGGGGTTATATCCATAAAGGGATATTTACCTACAAGGGAATTCCTTACGCACATGCCGAACGTTTTACGGCCCCGGAAAAACCTGAACCCTGGAAAAATGTCAGGAGTTCGCTTACCTACGGTGCAGTGTGCCCTATTGATGCGACCACAAGTGTGAACGACGAGATAGAATTTCCATTTCATCACGACTGGGGATACCCCAATGAGGATTGTTTAAAGCTAAACGTTTGGACACCCGC
>JANYAB010000809.1 GCA_025355225.1 Bacteroidota bacterium | reverse complement strand
CCGATAAGCTGACAAAAATAAATGCAGCGGTAGTTTATAAAGATCAGGACGGCAATCCTTACAGTAACAAAAAGGTAAACTGGAAGGCTTTAAACGACGATGGAACAATTACTAAAGGAAAAGGAGAAACCGATCAAAATGGCGTTTTAAATATTAGTTTTTCGAGCATTAAACCCGCCGAATTAAATTCAAGCGCAATAAGCACCGAGATAGCGATTACAGATGCAAAAATAGTTGCAAATACATTTCCGGTGGAACTTACGCCGCCAGGCATTGATGTCCAATTTTTTCCTGAAGGCGGCGCGTTAATCAACGGCATCCGTTCAAGGGTGGCTTTTAAGGCGCTAAAACCGAATGGATTGGGCATTGAGGCAAAAGGGACCATAACCGATAACTCAGGGACTGTAGTAGCCGATTTCACATCACAGCATTTAGGCATGGGGGTATTTGCCTTGTTACCCGAAAGTAATAAAACCTACAAAGCCAATTTAACATTTGCAGATGGTTCGCAAAGTAGCTATGATTTGCCGAATACGCGTGCTGAAGGCATTAACCTGTCGGTAAATAACAATAACCCCGATACTTTGAGCATCAAAATAGTAGCTAATGATCAGTTTTTTCAGAAAAATCAAAATAAAAGCTTTTATGTGATCGCCCAAAGTGGTGGAACGGTATGCTACGCCGCGCAAACTGTTTTGCGAAGCTCAGCCTACAGCGCCACAATTCCGAAAAGCAAGTTTCCCACAGGAATTGTACAGATCACGATTTTTTCATCTAAAGGTTCTCCTTTGAGTGAGCGAATTGCTTTTGTCCGCCATAATGATCAGCTAAATCTTTCGTTAAAGTCCGACCGGTCAAGCTACTCAAAAAGGCAGAAAGTAAGGATGCTTGTTTCCGCAAAAAACAATGCCCTTCCATCGGAGGGTAATTTTTCGGTTGCTGTTGTTAATGAAACAATTGTGCCCTTTGATGAAAATGGAGAAACCACCATTTTAAGTCACTTATTGTTGACTTCTGATTTGAGGGGATATATCGAAAAACCTAATTATTATTTCAACCACCCGGACGATAAAATCAACTCGGACCTTGATGTATTAATGCTGACACAGGGGTACAGGCGTTTTTCCTATAAAAACATAGTTGCCGATAAAAACCCATCTATTACTCAGTTGCCTGAGCAGGGTATTGATATATCAGGTACACTACGGACCAATGCGGGGTTGCCTGTTGCAAAAGGTAATGTGCGTTTACTTATACCTGATAAAAACTTCTCGACACAAACCATAACGGACATGAGCGGAAACTTCAAGTTTGCTAATATAATGGTTTCAGATACATCGAAAGTAACCCTCAATGCACGGGATAATCCTAACGGTAGCAACATGGTGGTAACCGTTGATGGATCAGTTGGCCCCCCTTCAACACAATACATCAATTCAATTAGCGAAATCACAAATATCGACAGCACGCTTAAATCTTATTTACAGAACGCAAAAAAACAATTTAATACCGCGCACAGCCTTAATGAGGTTGTTATCAAGTCTACGGTCACCGTAAAGAAGGTAAGCCACGAAGATTTTCCGGCACTTTCCGGGTTGGCTATGGAGGCTGACCATACCATACCCGGAACCAGGTTTGCAGGCTGTAACGTTTTTACGGATTGTTTAATAGTGGAAAGTATGGGGCTAACCTATGAGAATAATAATTTATATGTAACGAGGGATTATAATAGCGGGAAAAAAACGCCGATAGCCGTATATTTAAATGGTATGCCTGTTGACTACAATGCTCTTGTCAACGTAAACCCGGCAGAAGTAGAATCGGTAGAAATATTCAATAATGAAGGACTTAGCAGTATTAACCGCACCACCAACACTAAAGGTGTATTGGTAGTAAATCTTAAAAAGAAACCCAAAGGTCAAAAGATCAGTAAAGAACAGCTGATGGATATGTTGCCAAAAACCTACCAGCTTACTATTATACCTGGCGGATACAATACCACACGCGAGTTTTACTCTCCAAAATATATCAATCCGGCGAGTAATTCAGCAGGGGACGACCTGCGCAGCACCATCTACTGGAACCCTAATATTGTAACCGACAAAACTGGCAACACCTTTTTTGAATTTTTTAATTCAGACGGTACAGGCAGCTATCGCGCCATAATTGAAGGCATTGATAAGGACGGCAATATTGGCAGGTATATTTATCACTATAAGGTTCAATAGTTTTAATAATTTATTGAGGTCCGTTATTGGTTTTGATTGGGTTTATTGAAACCTTATCACTAATTGAAAAACGCATTAAATCTTCTCCAATCACAAAAGCGCCAGAATAATTTGCCTTAGTTCGTCTTAACAAATCTTGTTCATTATGTCCGTAAAGTCTTACAATGTGAGAATATACGGCGAGTTTCGGTTTCACCTCATTAAAAACTTTGCTTGCCTCTTCGGGAGTTGTATGATGGGCTAATATTCGATATTTAGGATCTGATTTACTCAGCCCATCTGGAGCAATCACAACTTCGTGAACTAATAAATCAGTTCCCTTCGCGAATTTGATTAGGTTTTCTGAAAATCGCGTATCACCAGACAGTACAACGGAATGCCCCTTGTATTCAATTTTGTATCCAAAAGCGGGCTTGATAGGCGCGTGATCCACTTCAAATGCAATTACTTTAACACCTTTTTTTTTCATAAACTGTCCCCTGGCGTATTTCGCTAACTAATAGCTTACTTCCATTTGCGGGAGCTTTATCATCTTCCGTCCTCATTTTAATATCAAAAGCGAAGGCTTTCTGAAAATAGGTAACCATATTATTTGTACCGCTTGGACCAAATACTTTTAACGGAATTGATCTCTTTGATATAAGCCACCCGGTAAGCCATAAGTCGGGCAAACCTACTATATGATCTGAATGGAGATGAGTAAGAAACAATGCGTCCAACTTATCATATGGTAGATTTATTTGGTGCAGACGCTGTAAACAACCCCGACCGACATCAAATAGTAAAGATTGGCCACCCGCCTGAACAAGAATACTGGGCCCAAACCGCCCCATAATTGGTTGTGGATCGCCTGTCCCAAGTAATGTAACTTCCAAAAATGGGGAACTGCCCTGAACTTTATCTTTTACTGATTTGCTTTGCCCAAAGGAAACGACAAAAAATAAAGAAATAACTAAGCTCAAAAAAAATCTTGCCATAATTTTTCATTGAAATGAACTTGAATGATCATAAGTGTCAATACAATTTGTCCAGAATTTAAAAGTACGCAAGTTTCAAGTCATTTATTTAATTTCAATATTTATTGACCACATATTTTTTTGAATAAAATACTATCAACCGTTTAAATAATTTTTTCATAGATTTATTTAAACTTAAATTAAACCTTAAACTTAAACACATGAACTTTTCATTGATCAACTGGCTGGCAGTGCTCGTAGCAGGTATTTCCGCTTTTGTTGTGGGAGGCATCTGGTATTCACGTCCCCTTTTTGGCAACGCCTGGGCAGCGGACAGCAACCTTACCGAAGACCAGATAAAACAGGGTAATAAAGGTAAAATATTCGGTTTTACCGCAGTTTTCTCACTGATAATGGCAGC
>JANYAB010000786.1 GCA_025355225.1 Bacteroidota bacterium | reverse complement strand
GTCGTCAGCCTGCAAATGGTTTGCAGGCATATCCTTAAGGATATCAAAGAATGGATGAATAAATTTCTGTTTTTCTACCAATTTAAACACCTTATTACGAATGGCTATATTTAAATAAGCTGGTAAATTGTTAATATGGAGACTTTCTTTTTTGACCCAAATATGGGTAAATATTTCCTGAACTATATCTTTAGCCTGATCCGAATCCTTTAACCGTTTATATGCGTCGGTGTATGCTTTTTCCCAATATTTTTCATATAGTACATTAAATGCATGTTTATTGCCCTGTTCTATTAGCTGCAATAATAAAACGTCGTCAGCATGATTTGACTCAGTTGGCTTCATCATTAATTTTAATATTTACAGTAGCATTACAGCCCATCCTCATTGAAAATAAATAATTCATTTATAAGTCAATAGAAATTCAATGTGCAGCGGGATACTATTATTTGGGTTTAATTGTACTACTAATTTAAATTAAAAAATTTGATAATCAAATAAAACTTGAAATTAATTGTTAAAAAAACACTAATTCTTAGTTCGACCTATTTAATCAAAAACAAAAATCAAACTTTCGGTGCCCGGGTATTTAAGAGTTTCTAAGATTATATTCTTTATAAAAGTAAAGTGTTACTTTAACACTAATAACGATGTTTACTTTGTTTCAAATTTCGATATTTCGATATAATTCTGTGGGAAGGGTTCAGGGTGTTAGTCGCACTTTGCCCACAGCAACAGATAACTCCGTGGACTATCGACCATCTACCATAGTCTCCTTTACCTCCCCCAATCTTGTTCACGTTCACCATCACACTGAACAAAAAATCAACCAGGTGAACACCTGATTATAAGCACTATACCGTTTTTAACTATAGATTAACCACTGATAGTCAGCACTTTAGTTTTTTTCACTTACTGACAAAATCTTGTCAGTAGTACTCCCAAAACCCATTATATTGCATATACTTTCATGCGCTTAATCGCCTATTTGAGTTTATAAATACTTTGGTTCAATTATGTACCCGCTAAAGATTCACTTCCACAACGCAGGGTCCCTTCGGAGACCCTGGGACAGAAAAACGGTTAATTGCCAATTTTAAAGTTCTTTTACATACATCGCTTTCACATCGATAACCGTATATCTCTGCCTGCCGTGGCAAAGCTGGAGGCCTATATTGCCGTCTAAAAAACCTCCGCTATGAACAATGTCGATCGTTTTAACGCCATTCAGCCATGCCTGTATATGGTGGCCTTTTGCGATGATGTAGTAGTGGTTCCATTCATTGGCTTTTACCACTTTTGCAACCAGTGAATCGGGGTATTTTTGAACCATTTCTGCGCGGCGCTCTTCCCAAAGCGAGCCCCAATAACCTTTACCCATGTCTATTTGGTAGCCGGGTACAATATCGAAACTGGCCGGATGTATCCGGATACAAACACCAGAGTTTGCTTCTTCGTTACCGGTCATTTTAATCAGCACGTTCAGTTCAAAATCCTTATAGTTTTTTTTGGTATAGCCATAGTGATGCTGATCCTGCCCCTTACTTTCGCCATGCAAAACGCCATTGTTCAATTGCCAGTATTGAACTTCGGCATTCCATAGTGTGGTATCCAGTAAATTTATCCAGCCTTTGCCCGCAGGTTTACCATTATAGAACTTACCTGCAGCCGGCATGGTTATTTTTAAAGTAGTATCCTTTTGGGCGGAGGCCGTAGTGTGAAGGGCGGTGGTAAAAAGGCTTATTGCAAACAATTTTACAAGAGCAGTTTTGATTGATTTATGCATACTGAGGTTTAAATTTAATTTAACGTTTATTTCACCCGGTCTGGCGCGAGGTGTGCAGCGTCGGCAATTGCGTGGCGTACTCGTGCCCCCAGTTTCCCTATATTATCATTGGATTCAACCATAATTATTTCTAATAAACCAGGCATATCACAGTAATTACGTACACTGCTGTACAAATAATCCTCCGGCTTGTCTACAATGCCCGCCACTACGGGATTGTTATGTATATAGTTTAGTTTTTGATGTAATATCTTCTGATCATACAAGGCTATCGGATGGTTGTCCTGTTGCCAAAGCTGAAATTCCAGGTTCTGACTATTCTCCTTTCCCGCCTTTCCCATCATTGCTAACATCCATTCCAGCCGACTTTCCTCCGGATGCTGTTGAATGGCCTTTCTTAATTCAATCGAGGTATGCTTTTTCATATCCCGCATAATGTTTTCGAGCTTTTCTCCATGCGTTCCGATGATCATGTGGATATGACAGGTCATAATGCACCAAGCATATATTTCAAGGCCTTTGTTAGCCTGGCAATGTTTCCAACTGTCGAGTATTATTTCCTTGTATTCATTACGGACAAATAGGTCTATCCAATATACTACCGAAAAACTCACAAAATAAAGTTGTTCCTGATCGCGGAATTTGTATTTGGTGCTCATTACTGCTTAAAAGTACATTACTTACGATGATAATGCAAGGAATAAGCATTTTGGAAAAGGCACGAGTACTCAGCCCGCTTGCCCTGCGCTGCATACTCGCGCCAGATCGGGAATTCAATGTGGTCAATCTCCTTGTCGCCAATCAACTGTCCGGACTGGAAAATGTCATCGGTCAGGTTGCTAAGGATCCTTGTCTGGGCTAAATGAGATTCGATGTTGACATCAATCACCCCATGTTGACGGAATGGGTTGAGTACTAAAGGTGTACGGTAGCCGTCATTTTTGTGAAAAAGCGGATCGAGCCAGAAATAGGCACCGCGGCTATTCAATCCGTAGAGTGAATAGTTAATGCAGATGGTATAGAAGGCAAGCTGCGCCTTATATTGAGACGGTACCCATTTTTGATTTTCTAAAGCATATAGCTGAAGTTTTTTGCCGCTATTGGACAATACATAAAAGGTGCCGTCCAACTGATAGAAAAGGCTGATTTTTGCGGTTTCAAGGATCTGATCGATTTCGTTCCTGTATTGCATGAGGAAGGCCTCGTTTTCGCCGCGCCCAATCCGGGTTTTAACGTTTTTGCGAAGGTTAAGAAACGGTCTTTTTTCTGCCAAGCAGAAAACTAACAGATATAACAATTCCAGTAGCGAGCTCTTTCCGGAGCCATTTTTACCGAGTATAGCTGAGATATGAACCTTTAAATTCTGCCCATTGGCCAGCTCAATATCATGCAGGTCCCCGGGAAAACTGGCTTTATCAGTAATGGCAGTAACACGTCTGAAATCAGTCAGCTGGCCCTCGTAGCCGCTGAATGTGTAATTATCGGTAAACTGGTACAGCAAATCCGGCTCCAGGTTTTTTAGATAAACGGATTTGCCGCTGGCGAGCAAGGCAAGTAATTTAAATTCCATAAAAGAGTGACAAGGCGGCAGAAATAAGTTTCCCTCCGGTTAAGCGAATGTAAGATGTTATGGCGTAATCGCAAAACCGGGCTACTTCATATCTGTTTGATAAGTTGATTAGGAGAAAATATCTTCAGCTCGATTTTTCCGCTCATTTCTGACAGGATTATGTCAGGCGATAAATTACGGTTGGCTGTTTATTCCAATAATAGCTTTTATTGCAGGCTGGTAATAATTATTTGAATCTGTTTAGTTTCTGATAGTAGTAATTCAAATAAGCAGTTTTCATATTCTCGGGTAAATAGGAACGTTCAGTCAGTTCGGTTACCGCTTCCTGGCGTGTCAGAAGTGAAGAGAGCAAGCGGTCGACCCTCCGGGAACTGACGCCAATACGTTCTGCAAAGCGTAAAAAGTCTTGCTGCTGCGGATGTCCGGTCTTCGCCCAAAGGACGGATCGGGAGCTATCGGCGAACAGGCCTTTTTTCATTGCAAAGTCAGTATCACTCACATGAATCCGGGTGTTTAGCAGATCATAAGCCGGACTCAGCACAAAGTCGCCTGCCCCCGTTTCCAGCAGCCCGAAATTCTTCAGATGGGCATCCCCATTGGAAAAGATATAATTGAATACCACCAACACGAAATATTTCTCGATCTCTATTCGCCAGGTCGGCGCGTACTTTTGAATCAGCAGACCGACTTCCTCATAACTTGATTCATATTTAAAGTCAGGGCCGCCGGTGTCTTTGGTCATCCCAGCCAGACTTGCAAAATCCTCCTTTCGCCATTTGCTGCCATCCGGTTTGATATCAAAACGTTTGGTAATATAGGCAGGTTCACC